>NZ_JBSHKH010000110.1:0-28159 GCF_053643595.1 Streptomyces sp. NPDC055506
GGACGGCACCTGTCGCCGGGGGCCGGTCAGCCCGGCGTCGGCACACCGAGAACACGGTCGCGAAGGGCGGGGAACTCGGCACGGGTCTTCGCCACGAGCGACGGGTCCAGGTCGACGACGAGCGTCTCCTCTCCCGCTCCGGCCTCGGCGACGACCTCGCCCCAGGGATCGACCACCACGCTGTGGCCGGCCTGTTCCACCCCGGCGTGCGTACCGGCCGTACCGCAGGCGAGGACGTACGCCTGGGACTCGACGGCCCGGGCGCGGGCCAGCAGCGACCAGTGGGCGCGACGGGCCGCGGGCCAGCCGGCCGGGACGACGAACAGCTGCGCGCCGGCGTCCACCAGGAGCCGGAACTGCTCGGGGAAGCGCAGGTCGTAGCAGGTGGCGAGCCCTGCCGTCAGCTCCGCGGGGCCACCGTCGTCCAGCGTGACGGTGACGGTCTCCTCACCCCGGCCCAGCAGGGCGGCCTCGCCCCGGTCGAAGCCGAAGCGGTGGATCTTCCGGTACGTCCGGCGCAGCCGGCCGTCGGGCGCGAAGACGAGGGAGGTGTTGTACAGCGTGTCGCCCGGGCCGTCTTCGATGATCGAGCCCGCGTGCAGCCAGACCCGGGCCGCGGCCGCTGCCGCGCCCATCGCCCGGGCCGTGGGCCCGTCCAGCGGCTCGGCGTGGGCGCGGAACTCGTCGAAGGCGAACGCGCCGACCGTCCAGAGTTCCGGCAGGACCACCAGGTCGGCGGTGTGCTGTTCACGAACGAGACCGGCCACGCGGGCACGCCGCTCGGCGACGGGTTCGTCCGGTCGTACGGCGATCTGCGACAGCGCGGCGCGCACGGGTTCTCCCTTGAGGTGTGGTCTGGCCCGGGAGGGCCGGGTGTGGGGTCAGCGCAGGTGCGAGGCGCCGTTGGCGTCGATCACGGCACCGCTGCACCACTCGGCCCGTTCGCCGCTGAGCCAGGCCACGGCGGCGGCGACGTCCGAGGGCGCGGCGATCCTGCCGAGCGGGCTCTGGCGGCGCACCCGCTCCTCGGCGTCCCCGACGAGCATGCTCTCCGCCAGGTCCGTACGGACGAAGCCCGGGGCCACGGCGGTCACCGCGATGCCGAGCGGGCCCAGTGACTGGGCGAGTGACTGGGTCAGCGAGTGCAGGGCGGCCTTGGTGGCGCCGTAGGCCGGGGCGTCGGGTTCGCCCCGGTAGGCGCCGCGCGAGCCGACGTTGACGATGCGGGCGCCCCGCGGGCCCTGCGGCCGCTGCCGGAGGTGGTCGACGAGGTGCCAGATCAGGTCGGCGGGTCCGAGCAGGTTGACGTCGACCAGGCGCCGCCAGTCGGCCTGCCAGTCCTCGTACGAGGTGGTGGCGACGGGCTGCTCGGAGTGGACGCCGGCGTTGTTGACGAGGACGTCCACGGTGCCCAGTTGCCCGACGGCGGACTCGATGATCCCGCGGGCGGCGTCCGGTGTGCCGACATCACCGGTGACCAGGGCGTGGCCGGTGCCGGGCAGGGCGTCCAGGACGGCCTTCGCGGCGGCGGTGTCGGCACGGCAGTGCACGGCCACGCGGTGTCCGTCGGCGGCGAGTTCGGTCGCGATGGCGGCCCCGATGCCCCGGGAAGCACCGGTGACGAGCGCGCAGCGTCGAGTCATGGGATGAGCCTTTTCGTTGGGGGGAAAGAACAAAGCAATCAGTGAGGCCCGACCGGACACTCCTGCGAGGAGTGCACCAGGGCCCACAGACACTTCAGTTGGGCCTGTACCTCCGCGCCGGTGCGCCCCGCCCGCAGGGCCGCCTCCGCGCCCGCCGTCAGATAGACCGCCAGCAGCTCCAGCTCGTCGGGTGCGGGACGGGCATCGGCCACGTCCCGGGCCGCCGCCACCAGCTCCCGCAGGGCCGCCCGCCAGACGGTGTACCAGTGGGACGGGACGGCCTGTTCCCGGGTGAGCCGGGCCGCCGCGCGGACGGTGACCTCCTGCTCCAGCAGCCGGGCCACTTCGAGGGTGAACTCGGCGACCGGCGGGAGCGGTCCGGCCGGTTCGAGCCGGCCGAGCGCCTTGCCGGTGAGGGCCTCGGCCTCACGGCATACCGCGGTGGCCAGGTCCGCCTTGGCGGGGAAGTGGAAGGTGAGTGCTCCCATCGTCGCCCCGCAGGCCCGGTGCACGGCGGACAGCGAGGTCCCGGCGTACCCCTGCCGGTCGAACTCGACGGCCGCCGCCGCGATCAGCGCCTGACGGGTACGTTCGGCTCTCACCTGCTTCACCATGGGCTTGACCTCTGCATCCATCACGGGAAATGACTCCCACGGGCCCGCCGGAGACGGGGGCTGGGGGACGGGGGAGGACGGAAGGCCACGCCCCCGGTCCTGTGAACGTACCGCCGCTTTCCCTCGCGGACGCCTCCCGTGCCCAACCCCGCAACCACTTGGCCAAGTCGGGCGCGCCCGCCTTGACTTCAGCCGGCGCGCAAGTGCTCCCGGTACCAGGCCGCCGCACCGGCCAGCCGCTCCAGCGGTCCCGGCCCGGGGGCGCAGCCCGTGAGCCGCCAGATCCGCTCGCTCTCGTACCAGTGGTCCCGCGCCAGCAGGGCGAACTGCCGCTCGCTCATACGCCCCGGTGTCTCCCGCAGCCGCGCGAGGCACTTCTCCCAGTCCCAGTCGTCGGCGCCGGCCGACGGCAGCACGCCCAACTCGGCGAGCCTCGCCATGAGGTCGCCGCCCCGCACCGGCACCGGATGGCTGGCGTGGTGGACACCGGGGGCCACGGCGCCGCCGTCCGGCGCCGTGACCAGGGCGGCGACGAGGCGGGCCAGGTCGTCGACGTCCACGGCGGAGAGCAGTCCGTGCCCGCCGTCCCAGCGGGCCGGCACCCGCTGGAGCAGCTCGCCGAGCGCGGGCACGACCCAGCGGTCCCCGGGGCCGAGGACCAGCCCGGGGCGCAGGACGACGGCCCCCGCGTCGAGCGCGATCCGCTCGGCGGCCAACCGCGTACGGCTGGCCGCCGACACGGGCGCGGGCACGACCCCGTCGACGGGGATACCGCGGTGCGGACCGGGCCCGTACACCGCCGCCGTGGACAGGTGGACGACCCGCCCCACCCCCGCACGCCGCGCCTCGTCGACGATCGCCCGGGTGCCGCCGACGTTCGTCCGCTCGCACTCCTCCGCCCCGCCGGAGACCCGGCAGGCGAGGTGGACGAGGACGTCCGTACCGTTCGCCGCCCCGTGGAGCGAGGCGGGGTCCGTCAGGTCCGCGCACACCCACTCCACGCCCGCCCGCTCATCCGTGCCGGCGGGGACCACGCGGGCGACGGCTCGCACCTCGACCCGCCGCCCGTCGGCCCCGCTCGCGCTCAGCAGCCGGCCAAGGACCGCCCGTCCGACGAACCCGGTCGAGCCGGTCAGCAACACCCGGACACTTCTCATGAAGCCGCACCCTCCCCAGGCTCTGCCTCCACCACCGATTCCCCCCCGGTCTCCCCGTTCCCCGGGAACTCCAGCGAGTCGACGATCTCCGCCGGCGCGATGGCCGGCATCAGACATCGCAGCATGTTCTCTATGCGCGCGGGCAGGTCGGACCGGTTGGTGGAGAGCCGGGACATGATCTGCGTACCGGTGTACGAGGCGACGATCACCTGGGAGAACGCGGCCTCGTCCACCTCGGGCCTCAGCTGGCCGAGTTCACGCGCCTCGGCCAGATGGGTGCGGAACTGCTCGGACCACCAGTCGTAGATCGAGTAGTCGAGCAGGTTCACTTCGCTCTGCTCGACGGCGAGCCGGACGCCGGCCCGGAACAGCACGTTGGAGCGCATCTCCACGGCCAGGTACTGGCACACGTCGATCAGCTGCTGCAACCCCTTCTTGCCCTGGGGCCATTGCAGTTCGGCGGCCTGGTCGACGATGACCGCGCGGGCCAGTTCTTCCTTCGACTTGAAGTGGAAGTACATGGCTCCGGTCGTGATGCCGGCTCTCTGCAGGATCGCGTTCAGACCCGCGCCGTGGTACCCGGCCTGGTCGAACACCTCCGCCGCCGCGTGAATGAGCGCGGCCCGAGTCCGTTCCGCGCGTTCCTGCCGTTGCCGTGCCATCGGCAGACTCCCTCAACCCGTAGACAAACAAAAAGAACGACCTCTATTTTATTCACGTCGGCGCCGTCCTGTCACTGGATGCGCCTTCGCTTCACCTGCGCGTGCCCATTTGGAGAGTCACCGCATCAGGGGGGAACACCATGTCCACCAGCCTTGCCCAGCACGGCGTCGGAAACCGTTTTGAGACGATATCGCCCGTTCTCACGCACAAGACGAACCAGGACGAAGTGCTGCTGCGCAGCTGGCGGCGGACCGCGCCCGACGCCTTCACGGTCACGGCCGCCTGGCCCGCCACCCACCCGTTCTACGTCAACCGCCTGGGTCTTCACGACCCGCTGATGCTCAGCGAGACCGTACGCCAGACGCTGCCGCTGCTGTCCCACGGCGCCTACAACGTGCCGTTCGGCCACCAGCTGCTGTGGAAGGACTTCAGCTGGACGCTCGACCCGGCCGCGGCTCACGCCGACGGGGGGCCGGCCGAGCTGGAACTGCACATCACCTGCGACGAGGTGACCTACCGTCGTGAGCGGGCGTCCGCGATATCCCTGAGAGTCGACGTCGAGCGCGACGGCCGCTCGCTGGCCTCGGTGCGCTCGCGCTTCACCGTCCAGGACCGCACCGTCTACAACCGGCTGCGCGGCCCGTACGCCGACGCGGCGGCGGCCACCGCGCGCGCCGTGCCGCTGCCGCCTCCCGCGGGCCTCACCCCGTTCGGCCGCGACCGCTTCGAGGACGTGGTGCTCGCCGCGACCGACCGGCCCGACCGCTGGCAGCTGCGGGTGGACACGACCCACCCCATCCTCTTCGACCACCTCGTGGACCACGCCCCGGGCATGCTGCTGCTGGAGGCCGCCCGCCAGGCGGCGCTGGCCACGGCCCACCCCGACACGGTGACGGTCATCGGCATGGAAACCGACTTCGTCCGGTACGCCGAGATGGACATCCCCTGCTGGCTGGAGGCGGAGCAGCTCGCGGACCCGGACCAGGTCAGGATCAGCGCCCGGCAGCACGGCAAGGAGATCTTCGCCAGCGTGGTGACCCTGGCCGCGGCACCCGTCGACCCCACCGTCCACCGCGTCTGACATGTTCCTCTTCCGTCCTCGCCGACCCGCGCCCCTTGGGCAGCGGTCAGTCCGCCCCGGGTCCCCCGGGCGGGCCGGCGGTGACGGCCGCGTCCCGCAGCGCGTCCAGCAGGCCGCGCATGGCGGGCTGTTCGAGGGCGGTCTCCCGTGCGGCCGCCGAGATCACCCGGATCGGTTCGGGGTTGCGGACCGGGCGTACGACGACGCCGGGGTGCCGGTTGCGCAGTCCAAGGCCCGGCATCAGACCGACGCCGAGGCCGGCCGCGACGAAGCCCTGCGCGGTGGCGTAGTCCTCGCTCTGGATGACGAAGTCGGGGCTGAAGCCGGCCGCCGCACAGGAGTCGATGACGGGTTCGAGGCAGGGGCCGGGGGGTTCGCTGCCCACCCACTGCTCACCGGACAGCTCGTGGAGGTCGACGACTTCCTTGCCGGCGAGCGGATGACCGAGGGGCAGTACGGCGGCGTACGGGTCGTCGAGGAGGTGGACGAGCCGGAAGCCGTCGCCCGCGCGGCCCTGGGTCCGGACGACCACGGCCAGGTCGGCCCGGCCCCGCACCACCTCCTGGAACGGGTCCTCCGGGTCGGCGAGTTCGAGGTCGACGCGGACGCCGGGGTGCTCGGCGCGCAGCCGGGCCAGGGCCGGAGCCACCAGGGTGGAGCCGGCCGTGGCGAAGTAACGGACCGACAGCCGGCCGGTGCGCCCGGCGCGGAGATCCGCGAGGGCGGACTCCGCCTGGGCGACCGCCGAGCTGATCAGAGCCGCGTGCTCGGTGAGCAGCAGCCCCGCGGCCGTGGGACGCACCCCTCGGCCGACCCGCTCCAGCAGCGCCGTGCCGGCCTGCTTCTCCAGCGCCGCCACCTGCTGGCTGACGGCGGACGGTGTGTAGCCGAGGTGGGCCGCGGCGGCGGTGACCGTGCCGCTGGTGACCACCGCGCGCAGGACCTGGAGCCGCCTCACATCAAGCATGTAGCTGAGCTTAACAGAATAGGTAGAACCATTTGCTTGTCCTCAAAGCTTGACTGAGGCACCTTCGTAGGAGCGGGACGAGAACGCATCGAGGCCCAGGGCAGGGAGGAACCATCGTGAACAGCGGTACGCGGAGTCTGTGGGGCGGATTACGGGTGGCCGTGCTCGCCCTGCTGTGGGGATCGACCTTCCTCTGGATCGAGTTGGCGCTGCGCGGGCTCTCCCCGCTCCAGGTCACGTTCACCCGCTGCGCCCTCGGCGCGCTGGTCCTCGTCGTCGCCTGCTACGCGACGGGGCATCGGATGCCCCGGGGCACGACCGTCTGGCGGCACATCGCCGTCGCGGCCTTCTTCTGCAACGCGCTGCCGTTCGCGCTGTTCAGCCTGGGCCAGCAGACGGTCGACTCGGGTCTCGCGGGTGTCCTGAACGCCACGACGCCGCTCTGGTCGATCGCCCTCGGTCTGGCCCTCGGCTCGGAACGCGGACTCCGCCCCGTACGGCTGGCCGGCCTGCTGCTGGGCTTCACCGGGACGGTCGTGATCTTCGCCCCCTGGCAGACGACCGGGGCGACCGGCTGGGGCGCCCTCGCCATCCTCGGCGCGGCCGCCAGTTACGCCGTCGCGTTCACCTACATGGGCCGCACGCTGGTCCGCAGGGGCACTCCCACCCTCTCGCTCTCCGCCGCCCAGCTCGTGGCGGCGAGCGGGCTGACCGCGCTCGCGATGCCGGTGGGCGGCCTGGAGTCGATCGACGTCGGTCCGGCCGTCGTGATCTCGGCCGTCGTCCTGAGCGTCTTCTGCACGGCGATCACCTTCCACCTCACCTACCGGATCATCAACGACGAGGGCGCCACCAACGCCGCCGTGGTCGGCTATCTGCTGCCGGTCGTCTCCGTCCTGCTGGGCGCGGTCGTCCTGGGCGAGAACCTCAGCGCGCGGGTGGTGCTGGGCATGGTCGTGGTCCTCGTGGGTGTCGGGCTGACGCGGAGGAAGGCGGCGGTGACGCCGACCTCGGGGGACGGGGAGAGGGGTTCCGGGCAGCCGACCGGCGAGGCGGGGACCTCCGGGCCGGGGGCCTCTGAGCAGACTGTCTCCGAGGAGCCCGGCACGCTCCTGGAGAACGCCCGGTGACCCTCGACGGATCCGAGCCCCGGCTGTGGTCGGCGTACCGCGCGCTGACCGAGAAGGCGGTCTTCACGGACCTCACCCACGCCTTCCGGCCGGGGCAGCCGCATTTCCCGGGCTTCGGGGACGAGCGGCGCGAGACGCTCTTCGACCTGGAGCGCGGCGACGGTTTCACGGTCCACCGCTACACGCTGGTCGGCCAGTGGGGCACCCACGTCGACCCGCCCTCCCACTTCGTGGCCGGGGCCCGCCCGCTGGACCGTGTCCCGGTCGAGGAGATGATCCTGCCGCTGGTGGTGCTCGACATCACCGCCCGGGTCGAGACCGACCCCGACGCCACACCCACCCTGGACGACGTGAGGTCGTGGGAGGAGCGCAACGGCCGTATCCCGTCCGGTTCGTTCGTCGCCCTGCGCACCGGGTGGAGCCGGCGCTGGCCGGACCCGGTGGCGCTGGCCAACCGGGACGAGGCGGGCGTCAGCCATACGCCGGGCTGGTCGGCCGAGGTGCTGCGATATCTGTTCGAGGACGCGGGGGTCACGGCCATCGGTCACGAACAGTCCGACACCGACCCGGGCCTCGCCGCCTCCGCGGGTGACTACGGCCTGGAGGCGTACGTCCTGGGGCGTGACCGCTGGCAGATCGAACTGCTGGCCAACCTCGACCAGGTCCCCGAAGCAGGCGCTTTGATCATCGCCACGTGGCCCAAGCCCCAGGGCGGTTCGGGATTCCCGGCGCGGGTGTTCGCCGTGCGGCCGGCGGAGTAAGCGCGTCCAGGGGTGCCGTGGCAACGGCCGGGGCCGCCACCCCCCACAGGAGAGGCCCCGGCCGTCACGCGGCACGGACCGCGCGGCGGCCCGTACTTCCTACAGCGCCATGTCTGCGTTTTCTGTCACACCTCACCGTGTCACGGCTTAGTTGCATCTCGGACGGACATGGACGGGGAATGGTTTCAGGACGTAACGTGCCTTTCGCGCCAACGCGGAGGCGGCAAGACCACCGCAACCACCTGCGGTGTTACACCGCAACCATCAATTGAGGAACCACGACGGCGAGAACCCGGTCCGCGAGAGCGGCGCCGGATTAGGCGCATAAGGGGTGCGGTGCTGGGGGACGACGCGGAGCTGACCGCCGCGGTGCGTGCGGCACAGGACGGAGATGAAACCGCGTTCCGGACTGTGTACCGAGCCGTGCACCCGCGGCTGCTCGGATATGTACGGACGCTGGTCGGCGACCCCGACGCCGAGGACGTGACGTCCGAGGCCTGGTTGCAGATAGCCCGTGACCTGGAGCGGTTCACCGGCGACGCGGACCGTTTCCGAGGCTGGGCCGCTCGTATCGCCCGCAATCGCGCGCTGGACCACATACGCATGCGCGGGCGCCGGCCCGCGATCGGCGGTGACGAGACCGAACTGACCGGCCGGGCCGCCGAGTCCGACACCGCAGGCGAGGCCATGGAGGCGCTCGCCACAGACGGCACGTTCTCCCTGATATCCCGGCTGCCGCAGGACCAGGCCGAGGCGGTCGTGCTGCGGGTGGTCGTGGGGCTCGACGCGAAGTCCGCAGCGGAGACGCTCGGCAAGCGCCCGGGCGCCGTCCGGACGGCGGCACACCGGGGTCTGCGGCGGCTCGCCGAGTTGCTCGGCGACGACCCGGAGGCCGATCCGGAATCGGCCGGGGTGCTCGACGCCCTGCCGCCCCAGCGAGAACCGCGCGGCGGTGCGGTGACGTCCGCAGGTGTGACGCGCAGCGTCCCGCGGACGCAGAAGGATGTGTGATGGCCGACGAGCAGTACAGGTGGCTGGACCGCGAAACGGCGGAGCGTCTGCTGAGCGGAGAGTCACTCGAAGCTGTCGACGGCGCCGACCGTGGCCAGGCCGAACGACTCGCGAGGACGCTCGGTGCGCTGTCCGCGTCACCCCCGCTGACCAGCGAGGAACTCCCCGGTGAGGCAGCGGCGATGGCCGCTTTCCGCAAGGTGCGCGCGGAACGTGCCGACGCCGCGGCGGCCCTCGCGGCCTCGGGGGCCACGGGAGGACAGGCCGCCGAGGAGGTCGTGGACGCCGGACTTGTCCGGATCGGAACCTCGCGCGGCAGCGGCTCCGGCGATGTCCGGCGGCCTCGCTGGGCCCGTCCCGCACGCCTCGCCCTGGCCGCCGTACTGGCCGTCGGCATGGCCGGCGGGATCGCGGTCGCGGCCGGAACCGGAGTCCTGACACCGTTCGGCGGCGACGAGCCCGACCCCGGTGCCTCGGTCTCCGCCGCCGTCTCTCCTCCCGAACGCCCGCTGGAGTCGCCCTCGCCGAGCGACGAGGTACAGGGCGGTTCCACCCCGGACGACGTCCCGAGCGGCCCCGCCGCGGGCGGTTCCGGTGGCTCCGGACGGGGCGAGGCACGCGAGGACGCGGCACCGAAGCCCGGCGTCGGCGAGCGGGGAGACCGCCCCGGCGACAGCCGCAGGAAGCTCACCTCCGCCTGCCGCGACCTCCGCGACGGCAAGCGGCTGGACGCCGACCGCAGGCGCGCCCTGCGGGACGCGGCGGGCGGCACCCGGGTGTGGAAGTACTGCAAGGGCGTCCTGTCCACGGCCGGCTCCCGCGCCACGGATCGCGACGACGAGGACGGCGGCAAGGGCAGGTCCCAGAACGAGGACCGCGACAAGGACCGGGACGGGGACCGAGAGCGGGACGGGAAGCGGGACCGCAAGCACGACAAGGCCGAGCGGAAGGCCGACCGCCAGGCCGGGAAGCGGGCCGGGGCGCGTGCCGAGCAGCGGAACGCCGACGATGACGACGCGGACCGCGGCCACTCCCGGCAGTCCCTCGCACCCCTCCGACCTGCGGTTTCGTACTCCGCGAAAATCTCTTGGCCGAGGGTGTGACGTTTTCCGCCGCCCCGGCGCAGTAATGAGTGAGCCGACTGGTCATCGGCTGTCGCACAGAGCCGGGGTTCCCCCCGTACCTACGGCTCGTGCACCTGAGCGCGGGCGGGACACGTTCCCCCGGTCCCGCCCGCGCCCCAACTTCCCTCCCGCGTCCTCACCAGGACACGACGACCTTGTCGCCGTTGCGGACCTGCGCGTACAGCTCCGCGATCGCCGCCTCGTCCCGTACGTTGACGCAGCCGTGCGAGGCCCCCGCGTAACCCCGGGCGGCGAAGTCCGCCGAGTAGTGCACGGCCTGGCCGCCGCTGAAGAACATCGCGTAGGGCATGGGTGAGTCGTAGAGCGTCGACACATGGTCGCGGGACTTCCAGTAGACGGAGAAGACGCCTTCCCGGGTCGGCGTGCCGCTCGAGCCGAAGCGGACCGCCACCGTCGACACGGTCCGCCCGTCGATCATCCAGCGCAGCGTCCTGCTGGTCTTGTCGATGCACAGCACCCGGCCCCGCGTGCAGCGCGGGTCCGGCGGGTCGGCCGGCTGGCCGCCCATCAGGTACAGGTCCCACCGGCCCGGCTCGCGGGTCATCCCCAGCAGCCGCTGCCAGGTGACGGTGTCCATCCGCCCGGTGCGGGGCAGCCCGCGCTTGCCCTGGAAGCCGCTGACCGCCCGCTCCGTCTGTTCGCCGTACGTCCCGGTGGGCCCCTCGAAGAGCCAGGCGACCTGCCGCAGCCGGGCCTGGAGCTCGCGGACGTCCCGGCCGGTGGCACCGCGGGACCACAGCACACGGGCCGGGGCGGGCGGCGCCGCGCTGGGCTTGTCGTCGTCGGGCGGGTCGGGGGCGGTGCTCGGGCTGCCGCCACCGGCCGGGGTACGCGCCGGGGACGGGGTGTCACCGGGTAACTCGATGTGCACCGGCGAGCGGCCCTTGCCGTCGCCGTCCGAGGGCTGCACCGTGCAGCCGGTCACCGCGGCCAGCGCGGCGAGCGCCGCCGCGATCGCTCTCCCCATGCCCTTGGTACGCACGCGGCCCCCTGTTGTCTCACCGGTGTGCCCGGATGTCACCTCAGATGTTCCCCTGGCGTGACCCGTCGCGAACCAGGGGGCATGGTGGTGAGCGAGGTCCCGACCACCCACTGCTCGGCGGGAGGCATCACACCATGGCGCGTGAGTCGGAGTCAGGGCTGCCCATCGAGCCGGTCTACGGCCCGGAGGCCCTCGAGGGCTGGGATCCCGCGGAGAAGCTGGGGGACCCGGGGGCGTACCCCTTCACGCGGGGCGTGTACCCGTCGATGTACACCGGCCGTCCCTGGACGATGCGCCAGTACGCGGGTTTCGGCACGGCGACGGAGTCCAACGCCCGCTACCGGCAGCTGATCGCCCACGGCACGACGGGCCTGTCGGTCGCCTTCGACCTGCCCACCCAGATGGGCCACGACTCCGACGCCCCCATCGCGCACGGCGAGGTCGGCAAGGTCGGCGTCGCCATCGACTCCGTCGACGACATGCGGGTGCTGTTCGGCGGCATCCCGCTCGACCAGGTCTCGACCTCGATGACGATCAACGCCCCCGCGGCCCTGCTGCTCCTGCTCTACCAACTGGTCGCCGAGGAGCAGGGCGTGCCGGCCGCACGGCTGACGGGGACCATCCAGAACGATGTGCTGAAGGAGTACATCGCCCGGGGCACGTACATCTTCCCGCCGAAGCCGTCGCTGCGGCTGACCGCGGACATCTTCCGGTACTGCGGGGCCGAGATCCCGAGGTGGAACACGATCTCCATCTCCGGCTACCACATGGCCGAGGCAGGAGCCTCGCCCGCGCAGGAGATCGCCTTCACCCTGGCCGACGGTGTCGAGTACGTCCGTACCGCGGTGGCGGCGGGCATGGACGTGGACGAATTCGCACCGCGCCTGTCGTTCTTCTTCGTCGCCCGTACGACGTTCCTGGAGGAGGTCGCCAAGTTCCGCGCCGCGCGGCGGATCTGGGCCCGGGTGATGAAGGAGGAGTTCGGCGCGAGGAACCCCAAGTCGCTGATGCTGCGCTTCCACACACAGACGGCCGGGGTACAGCTGACGGCCCAGCAGCCCGAGGTGAACCTCGTCCGGGTCGCCGTGCAGGGCCTGGGAGCGGTCCTCGGCGGCACCCAGTCCCTCCACACCAACTCCTTCGACGAGGCGATCGCCCTCCCGACCGACAAGAGCGCGCGCCTGGCGCTGCGCACCCAGCAGGTCCTCGCCTACGAGACGGACGTGACGGCGACCGTCGACCCCTTCGCGGGCTCCTACGCCGTCGAGAGGATGACCGACGACGTCGAGGCCGCGGCCGTCGAACTGATGGCCAGGGTCGAGGAGCTGGGCGGCGCGGTCGGCGCCATCGAGCACGGCTTCCAGAAGGACGAGATCGAGCGCAGCGCCTACCGGATCGCCCGGGAGACCGACTCCGGCGAGCGGGTCGTGGTCGGCGTCAACCGCTTCCGGCTCGACGAGGAGGAGCCCTACGAGCCGCTGCGCGTCGACCCGGCCATCGAGACCCGGCAGGCCGAACGCCTGGCCGCGCTCCGCGCGGAGCGCGACCAGCGGGCGGTGGACACCGCGCTCACGGCCCTGAAGAAGGCCGCACGGGGTTCCGACAACGTCCTCTACCCGATGCGCGAGGCCCTGCGGGCACGGGCGACGGTGGGCGAGGTGTGCGACGCGCTGCGGGAGGTGTGGGGGGCGTATGTCCCCTCGGACGTCTTCTGAACCGGGGCCGGTGACCGGGGGAGGGGCGGTGTCAGACCCGCGTGCGACACTCCTTTGCATGTTCGGTGTCATCGATCTGCCCACCTACCTTGTGGGCCTCGTCCTGATCGTCCTGCTGCCCGGTCCCAACTCGCTGTACGTGATCTCCGTCGCCGCGCGGCGCGGTACGCGCACGGCGTATCGGGCCGCGGCCGGGGTGTGGTGCGGGGACGCGGTGCTGATGACGCTGTCGGCGGCCGGGGTCGCCTCGCTGCTCCAGGCGAACGCCGTGCTGTTCGGGATCGTGAAGTACGCCGGCGCCGGGTATCTGGCCTGGCTGGCGGTCGGGATGCTGCGCGCGGCCTGGGGCCTGTGGCGGACTCGTCGTGAGCGGGCCGCGGAGGGCGGTGTGTCCGGGGCGCCTGCTGATGAGCGGCCCTTCCGCAGGGCGCTGGTCATCAGTCTCCTCAACCCCAAGGCGATCCTGTTCTTCGTCGCCTTCTTCGTCCAGTTCGTCGACCCGGGCTACGCCTACCCGGCCGTCTCCTTCGTCGTCCTCGGCACCTTCGCCACGCTGGCCAGCGTCCTCTACCTCAGCGCGCTGATATTCGGCGGCACCCGGCTGGCCGCCGCCTTCCGCAGCCGCAAGCGGCTCGCCGCGGGCGCCACGTCGGCGGCGGGCGCCCTGTTCCTGGGCTTCGCGGTGAAGCTGTCCCTGGCGAGCAGCGCGTAGCGCCTCACCGGCGCCGGCCGAACCGAGCGAAGTGCTCCGTGAGTCCGGTCGCCGAGTCCCCGGCCCAGCCGACGTATCCGTCGGGGCGTACGAGGAACAGCCCGGCCCCGTAGGCCCCTTGCACCGGGTCGTGGACGGGACCTGTGCCGCCTGCGGTACCGTCCATGACCGGGACACCAATGCCGCGATCAATGTGAAGACGGCCGCCGGACTGGCGGTATCGGCCTGCGGAGCGCCGGTAAGACCAGAACTCGTTCTGGCGCGGCGCGAAGAAACAGGAAGCCACGGATTCCCGACCGGACCCTGTGCCGCGTAGCGGCACAGCACCCAGTCGAGAAGGCCGGAATCCTTGCCCTTCAGGGCGAGGAGCATGTCAAGGGGTCTCATGACACCCGGCGGCGTCAGGAACGCTTCGCGCGTGCCCGCCGTACGGCCCGGGTGACCAGGGGCGGCAGCAGGTCCTTGGCGAGCCGGCGTGCCCGGGAGGGGGCGGGACGGGCCGGTCGCGCCGCACGGGACTCGGTCACCTCGGCGGCCGGGGCCTTCGCCGCGGCCGGCGGCGCCACATAGTGCCGGGAGGCCGGGAACGGCGGCGGCTTCATGCCCCGGGAGCGGGCGCGGACCAGCCGGTGCCCGGCCGCCGACTGCACGCTCAGCCCGACGTCCGAGCGCTGCCGCAGCATCTCGAGCAGTTCCTCCTGGAGCGGCTCGGGATCGCCCCAGGTGCCGTACAGCTTCTGCGTGCTGAGGCAGATCGGGCGCAGACCGCGGTTGAGGACGGCCTCCCAGGCGGCGACCGAGACACCGGGGGTGTGCTCGGAGCGGAAGTCGTCGAGGACGACGATGCCGTCGGGCACGAGGATGTCGTGGGCCGCGCCGATGTCGCCGTGCACGTGTTCGTACAGGTGCGAGGCGTCGACGTGGATGAAGCGGCAGCTGGCCGGGGACACCTTCTCGGACACCACGGAGCTGGGCGCCGCGATCACCGTGGGCAGGTCGTCGTGGAAGGAGAGGTAGTTCCGCTCGAAGATCTGCTGGGTCAGCGAGGCGTACGACTTCGCCGACTCCGCCTGGTTGGCCCCGTCCGGGGCGTCGCCCTCGAACAGGTCGCAGACCGTGAACTTCTCGCCGTCCTGGAGGTGGTGGCCGAGCAGGATCGCGCTCTTGCCCATGTAGACGCCGAGTTCCAGCAGGTCGCCCTTCATCCCCTGCTTCTGCTGCCGCTCCAGGAACCAGGTGAACAGCATCTGGTCCAGCGGCGGGAACCAGCCCGGGACGTCGGCGAGTTCGCCGGGGTGCTTGTCGGTGACTTGTGCGTTGGTCATGAGACGAGCCTTCTCTCTGAGCGATGCCCAAACCGACGGTCGGTTGAACGTCCCGTGAACAGCTCAGCGGTCCTTCGCCAGCACTGCCCGCAGGCGTGGCGTCAGGGGCTTCTCCACATACTGGTTCAGCAACCACGCCAGCAGCAGCATTGAGGCCGCGGTCAGGGCGAATGTCGCCCCGGATGGCAGGCCCAGGCCCCGGTGCAGGGCATGGATCACCACCCAGCCGAGGTGTTCGTGGACGAGATAGAACGGATATGTCAGCGCCCCCGCCACGGTCAGCCAGCCCCAGTTGGCCCAGCGCAGCCAGCCCAGCGCGATCGCCGCGACGGCCAGGAAGCCGAAGGTCACGACGAGGACGATGCCGGTCGAGGAGCGGTAGGAGAAGCCGTCCGCGCCGGCGGCGTGCCACAGGCTCTGCACCGCGTAGTGCTGCCCGATCAGCCAGCTGACGGCGACGATGCCCCACGCGTAGGCGTCCCGCCGGTCGAGGTGGACGAGGTAGAGGCCGACACCGCCGATGAAGTACGGGGCGTACTCGGGCATCAGGACGATGTCGAGCAGCGGCATGTTCGCGTTGTCCGCGATCACCGCCGCCAGCATCCAGCCCGCGCAGAACATGATCACCCGGCGGCGGTTGGCCCCCGGGAGCACCACGCACAGCGCGAACAAGGCGTAGAAGCGGACCTCGGCCCACAGCGTCCAGCACACCCCGAGCACCCGGTCCACGCCGAGCGGCATCTGCAGCATGGTCAGATTGACCAGCGCGTCGCTCGGCGACACCGCCTTGTAGGCCACCACCGGCAGGGCGAACACCACCGTCACTATCGCGACCGCCACCCAGTAGGCGGGCAGCAGCCGCGAGGCGCGGGAGGCGAAGAACGACTTCAGGGGGCGTCCCCAGCCGCTCATGCAGATCACGAACCCGCTGATGACGAAGAAGACCTGGACGCCCAGGCAGCCGTAGGCGAAGAACTCGTGCAGGGTGGGGAACTGGACCTTGGGCGAACTGCCCCAGGCCTCGGAGACCTCACCGTCGCGACCGCCGTAGTGGTACGCCGCCACCATCAGCGCGGCCACCAGCCGCAGGCCGTCCAGGGCACGCAGCCGGCCGCCGGAGCCCTTCCTGCGCCGCGGGCCGGTCGTGGCTCCCGGTGGTTCGACCAGCACGGTCACTTCGGGCTGGGGCTTGCGGGTGCTGACGACCGTCTCGGTCACGCTGGAACCTCTGTAGCTCGTGTGTCCTTCACCTGAGCCGCCTGTGGGCGGGCAGGGCGCCGCCTGTCACCCTAGGACGGGAATTGACGCTTAAACGTTCGACGGAAACAGGCTTCGCCTTCCTGTTCCCATGGATTCATCTGGATGTCGGAAACCGGTGGCGAAAACGCGAGGCGCCGGCCCGCCTCCGTGGCGGACCGACGCCCTTGCGGTGCTCGGCATACGTTTTCAGCGGCGTACCGCCTTGCGCAGCGCCCTGGCCCGCCGGACCACCCGGCGTGCCGTGGAATTGCGCGGCAGGAAGGCCAGCCGCTGCGGAATACCACCGGGCAGGCCGAGCGAGGTGAGACGGCGCTTCTTGAAGTAGCGCCGGGTGCGCGGACCGAGATACCGGGAGAGGAACCGCTCCGCCTGCGGGCGCAGCTCCGGGTAGATCTGCGGCTGCATGGTGAACCCGACGGCGGTGACCAGACCGGACAGCCGCTCGGCCGGCAGGACGTCGCTCTCCTGCCCGCCGTCCAGGTCGGGCAGCAACGCGTCCGCCAGCGTGGTGGGGATCCGGTTGCTGTTCTGGTACGGCGTCAGCCGCTCCAGCAGCAGCTCGGTGCCGATGCGCGCGACCGGCAGGTCGTAGAGCGCCGAGGCCGTGAACAGCGCGGTCGAGAAGCAGCCGACGACCAGCGCGGGCCGGGCCCGGTCGAACAGCACCTCGGCGAGGACGGGCGTGTCCAGCACGGTGAGGTCCACGCCGAGCTTCTCGGCCTCGGTCTCCAGGGCACGGCTGTAGCGGGCCGGCGCGGTCGGGTGCGGCTTGAAGACGACCATGCGGTGGCCGCGGGCGACCGCGCCCCGCATCATCCGCACGTGCAGGTCTTCCTCTTCCTCCGGGGAGAGGATGTTCAGCGCCGACAGGTACTGGCCGAGCAGCAGCGCCGCGTCACCGGGCAGGGCGGGCAGCTCGGGGACGGTCTCGGTGACCTCGCCCAGCACCTTCAGGAACGCGGGCGTCGGCACCAGGTGCGCCGGCACCTCGAACTCGGTCAGCAGCATCGGTGTGAGCCCCGGCACCAGGTCGAGGTGCAGCAGCCGCCGCACACGCGTGCCGACCAGCGGGTCGAGCTTGTTGCGCGTCGGGCCGTAGCTCATCAGCCCGTCGGCGTAGACGTCGATGGGCGCGTCGGTGAACAGCTGGGCCACGGTCAGCGCGGGCGCCACCTGGATGGACTCCAGGACCAGGCTCACGCGGTCGTCGCCGAGCCCCCACAACATCCGCAGATAGCGCTCGAACAGGGGGATGTCGTCGGAGCGCGGCGTCCAGGCCCCGGGGTGGAAGGGGCGGATCGCCTCGTTCCAGGACAGCACCTCGTCGAAGTGCTCGCGCAGCGGAGCGAAGCCCGGCATCTCGTCGAGCGCCGGGGTGGTCTCCGGGGTCGCGGAGTTGTTGAACACCAGCAGCACACGACGGTCCGGCTCGTCGAACAGGTCGGAGTCGATCGCGGCGGCCAGGGTGGCGACGCCGTACAGCGTCGAGGCACAGAAGATCTGAGTGGTCCCGGGCATCAGGCGGCCGCCTCCGTGGTGGTGGCCCTGCGCCGCAGCCGCCGCAGCTTGGACGAGCGGTCCATGTCCATCGCCTCCAGTGCGTCACCGAGCGCGTCCTGCGGCATGCGCTTGATGGCCGCCGCGCTCATCGACCGCAGCTGTCTGGCCACGGCCGGTTCGAACCTGTCTTCGTTGGAGAGGTGGTGGGCGATGATCGCGCAGTAGGTCCGCACCGCTTTGGGGAGCAGCCGGTCGGCCTCCCGGTCCGCCGCGGTCTCCTCGATCACCTGGTCGAAGGCCCGGATGAAGTCGAGCTGGCGGACATCGCCGATCTGGGTCAGCGACGAGGCCACCCCACGCCGGTAGAACACACCCAGCAGGCTCACCACGGCGAACGACTCCGCCTCCCGGTGCAGCTTCCAGATCCACGGCCGGTCCTCGGCCGTGCGCAGCCCATGGGTGAAGTGGAGCACGCCCTTGTCGAGGAGGCGGCGGTGATAGGCGCCGGCCCAGGCGTAGGCGTAGTCCACCGACGTGGAGCGGTGGGCGGGCAGGATGGCGTCCCGTGGGCTGAACACCTCCCAGCGGCGGCCCACCGGCACCCGGCTCACGGAACGGGCGCGCGCGGTGGCCTGCACATGGTCGGTGCGCACGAAGTCGCACCCCAACTCATCCATGGCGGACACCAGTTCGGTGAAGTAGCCGGGGGCCAGCCAGTCGTCGCCGTCCAGGAACGTCAGGTACTCGCCCTGGGCCGCGTCCAGGCCGGTGTTCCGGGCGGTGGCGAGCCCGCCGTTCTCCTCGTGGCGGATGTAACGCACCTGGGCGACATCCGAAAGTTCCTCGGCCGCTCGTTCGAGAATGGCCGGGGTTTCATCCCTCGAATGGTCGTCGACCAGGATGAACTCGAAATCGCGGTCGGCGTTCAGCCGAAGGCTTCTGAGGGTGTCCGGGGCATATTGCTGCACGTTGTAGAACGGCACGATCACGGAAAGCTTAGGCACCTGCAAAACGTTAGGAGCCCGCCCGGCAGGGCAACTTTCCGATGAACGTACACCGGGTGAACTCAATGTGTCAGAACGGTGCACCCCGTGTACTTCCGGCCTTCCGGCAGGCCAGTTCGGCTCTCGGTGGGGTGTTGTTAACTTTTCGTTGAGTCGTGGTTCCGCCATACCTCGGATTCGCTTCCTAGCGTCATCGACGTGCCAGCAAGTACACCGAAGCGCCCGCGAATCGCCGTCCTCGCGGACTCAGACACCCGATGGAAATGGGGTGCGCTGACCGCGGACCGCATCGCCCCGGGCCCGTCCATGGAAGCCGGACCGCGCGAGGGCGCGCAAGTCCGCCCTGTCCTCGACGGCTTCCTGCTGCGCGGCCGGGCCACGCCCACCCCGCGCCAGCTGGAGGAAGTGGGCGTGCGCGCCGACTCGCTGCGGGAGGTCACCGCCGTCGAGTTCCTGCGCGCCATGGAGGAGGAGTCGTACGACCTCCTCGTTCTCGCCCTCGTCGGCGGCGGTGTGCAGGCGATGCTGCACGGCCTGGCGCGCGTCTGGCAGGACCGCACGGAGCGGCCCGTCGTCGTCACCGGCTACGTCGGCGTCGTCTACGAGAAGCTCGCCGACGGCCTGCTGCTGCGGCACGGCGCGGACCTCGTCCTCGCCAACTCCCGACAGGACGCGGACCGCTTCCGCGCCGTCTACGACGGAGTGGGCGCCGACGCCTCTTCGGTGACCGAGGTGGCCCTGCCGTTCCTCGGCGGCGCCCCCTACACCGGCGAGCACGACCCCTACACGGTCGTCTTCGCCGCCCAGCCCTCCGTCCCGGACAGCCGCAAGGACCGTACGTACCTGCTGAACCGGCTGGTCCAGCACGCCCGCAGGCACCCCGAGCGCGAGGTGCTGCTGAAGCTGCGCTCCAAGCCGGGCGAGCACACCACCCACATCGAGGAGCTGCCATACCAGAAGCTGGTGCAGCGCCTCGACCCGCCGGACAACTTCCGGCTGGTCTACGGGAACATGGGCGAGGTCCTCGACCGCACCGACCTCCTGGTGACGGTCAGCTCCACGGCCGCCCTGGAGTCGCTGCACCGCCGGGTCCCGACCGTCGTCCTGACCGACCTCGGCATCCGCGAGTCGCTCGGCAACCACCACTTCGTCGGCTCCGGCTGCCTCGCCTCCTGGGACCAGCTCGACGCCGGGCACCGCCCCACGCCCGACGAGGAGTGGGTCGCCCGGCAGGGCGTCGCCGCCGACGGCTCCTACGAATCCGCCTTCGACGCGGCCCGCGAACGCATCGCCAAGCTGCTCGGCCGGCCCGGCGGCATGCCCCCGCTGGCCCCGTACTACACACCCGTCACCGCGCCCGGCTATCTGCCCGGGATCCTCGCCCGCCACCACCTCGGCCCGGACGGCACCCCGCTGCCCGGCGCGCCCGCCGCCGACAAGGAGCCCGGACCGGTCCGGCAGATCGTGCGCCGGGCGGCGCGCGGCGCCTACCGGCACGGCGTGCAGCGCGTGGCGCCCGTCATCCGGCGGATGGGCGAGCTGTGAGCCGCCCCGAGTCCCCTGCCCAAGGAGTAGTCCCCATGTCCCAACCGGAAGCGGGCCAAGGCGCCTCGGTGCGCCGTGTGCTCGCGGTGATCCCCGCGCGCGGCGGCTCCAAGGGCGTGCCCGCGAAGAACCTCCTCCCCGTCGGCGGCGTTCCGCTGGTGGCCCGTGCGGTGCGCGAGTGCCGCGCCGCCCGGCTCGTGACGGACGTCGTGGTCTCCACCGACGACCAGGCCATCGCGGCAGCCGCCCGCGAGGCGGGCGCCGAGGTCGTGCTGCGGCCCGCCGCCATCGCCGGCGACACCGCCACCTCCGAGGCCGCCGTCCTGCACGCCGTGGACGCGCACGAGGCCCTGCACGGCGCGGTCGTGGACGTGGTGCTCCTGGTGCAGTGCACCAGCCCGTTCATCACCCGGGAGGACATCGACGGCGTCGTCGAGGCCATCGTCGAGAACGGCGCGGACACGGCGCTCACCGTGGCACCGTTCCACGGCTTCGTCTGGCGCGACGCCGAGGACGAGGTCGCGGCCGGCACCGTCGCGGAGGCCGACGCGGCCACAGGCGGCGGCTACGGCGTCAACCACGACAAGTCCTTCCGCCCCCGCCGCCAGGACCGCCCCCAGGACCTGCTGGAGACCGGCGCCGCCTACGGCATGGAAGCGGTCGGCTTCCGCAAGCACCAGCACCGCTTCTTCGGCCGCACCGAACTGGTGCGCACCGACCCCGCGCGCGTGCTGGAGATCGACGACCCGCACGACCTCGCCCGCGCCCGGGCCCTGGCCCCGCTCTTCGACGCGGACCGGCCCGGCGCGCTCCCGACCGCCGACGACATCGACGCGGTCGTCCTCGACTTCGACGGCACCCAGACCGACGACCGGGTGCTCGTCGACTCCGACGGACGGGAGTTCGTCTCCGTGCACCGCGGGGACGGACTCGGCATCGCGGCCCTCCGCAGGAGCGGCCTGAAGATGCTGATCCTGTCCACGGAACAGAACCCTGTGGTCGCCGCCCGGGCCCGGAAGCTCAAGCTCCCGGTGCTGCACGGCATCGACCGCAAGGACCTCGCGCTGAAGCAGTGGTGCGAGGAGCAGGGCATCGCGCCGGAGCGCGTGCTCTACGTCGGCAACGACGTCAATGACCTCCCGTGCTTCGCCCTCGCGGGCTGGCCCGTGGCGGTCGCGAGCGCCCACGACGTCGTGCGCGGCGCCGCACGCGCGGTCACCACCGTCCCCGGTGGCGACGGCGCGATCCGAGAGATCGCCAGCTGGATCCTCGGCCCCTCTCTCGATTCCCTCACCAAGTAAGGACATCTGCGCCATGAGCACCAACTCCCGCATCCGCAAGTTCGGTACCCGCGAGGCCGGCCCCGGCCGCCCCGTCTACGTCACCGGCGAGATCGGCATCAACCACAACGGCGACATCGAGAACGCGTTCAAGCTGATCGACGCCGCCGCCGAGGCCGGCTGCGACGCGGTCAAGTTCCAGAAGCGCACGCCGGAGATCTGCACCCCGCGCGACCAGTGGGACATCGAGCGTGACACCCCCTGGGGCCGGATGACCTACATCGACTACCGCCACCGCGTCGAGTTCGGCGAGGACGAGTACAGCCAGATCGACGCCTACTGCAAGAAGCGCGGCATCGACTGGTTCGCCTCCCCGTGGGACACCGAGGCCGTCGCCTTCCTGGAGAAGTTCGACGTCCCCGCCCACAAGGTCGCCTCCGCGTCCCTGACCGACGACGAGCTGCTGCGCGCCCTGCGCGCCACCGGCCGTACGGTCATCCTCTCCACGGGCATGTCCACCCCGAAGCAGATCCGCCACGCCGTCGAGGTCCTGGGCAGCGAGAACATCCTCCTGTGCCACGCCACCTCGACCTACCCGGCGAAGGCCGAGGAGCTCAACCTCCGGGTCATCAACACCCTGCAGGGCGAGTACCCGAACGTCCCGATCGGCTACTCCGGCCACGAGACCGGCCTGCAGACCACCCTCGCCGCGGTCGCCCTGGGCGCCACCTTCGTCGAGCGTCACATCACCCTCGACCGCGCCATGTGGGGCTCGGACCAGGCCGCCTCCGTGGAGCCGCAGGGCCTGACGCGCCTCGTCCGCGACATCCGCACCATCGAGGCCTCCCTCGGTGACGGCGTGAAGAAGGTCTACGAGTCCGAGCTCGGCCCGATGAAGAAGCTGCGCCGCGTCAGCGGTGTGGTCGCCGAGGCGGAGATCGCCGACGCGGCGGGCGAGCCGGTCGGCGTCTGAGCCCACACCCCCCACAACCCCCCTTACGACGGGACGGTCGTACGTCGATGAGCCCCCGCGCCGGGAACGCCGGCCCCCACACTCTCGCGTTCGTCGAGAGTCCGGTACAGCTGCTGAACGTGCTGGAGTGGGCGCACGCGCATGCGCCCGGCGTGGGGCTCACCCTCGTGGTGCTGTCGCCCGTCGACCCGATGACGCGCGGCCAGTTGCGACGGATGTCCGACCTGGCCCGTGACGAGGGGCACGAGGTCCGCTGGGAGGAGGCCCGCGGCGGCCCGCTGGCGCCCTTCCAGACCATCGGCGGCCTGACGGGCGTACTCCGCAAGGCCCGCCGGATCGTCCTGGGTGACCCCTTCTCCCGCTACGTCCAGCTCCTGCTGACCATCACCCGCGCCCGTGACCTGGTCGTCGTCGACGACGGCACGGCGACGATGGAGTTCGTCGGGCAGCTGGCCCGGGGCGAGAGGCTGGTGCGCTGGCACCGCAAGGGCGGCCGCCCCGGCCCCCGCGACCTGATCTTCGCGCCGGTGTCCTCCTCGGCCCGCCGCCGCCTCACGCCCGGGGACAGGCGCCGGGTGGAGATCTTCTCCTCCATGCCGATGGAGGAGACCCCCGAGGGCGTCACGATCAGCGCCAACGACTTCGCCTGGACCCGGGCCCGCTTCGGCCCGCCCCGCATCACCAAGGGTGCCGACATGGTGGGCACGTCCCTGGTCGAGACGGGTGTCGTCGACGACGACCGCTACCTGGAAGCCGTCCGCGCCCTGGCTGCCGCCCACGGCGCCACCCGCTACTTCGCCCACCGCCGCGAGAGCCCGACGAAGCTCCGTCGCCTCGCGGTCGAGACGGGCCTGGAGATCGTCCGCCCCGAACTCCCCCTCGAACTGATCGCCCGCCGCGGCCCCATCGGCCGCACGATCCTCAGCTTCCCGTCCACGGTCGTCCACACCCTCCCGCTGGCCCTCTCCGGCACCGAGGTCCGCGTGGCGGTCTGCGACATCGACCCCACCTGGCTGACCGAGAACGCCTCCCCCCGGGCCCAGGGCTTCCTCTCGGGCGTGACGGGCACGGCCCGCGACGTCCACCGGCTGTCCAAGGGGGGCCCGCCCGAAGCCACCGAACACCCGACCGCATCGGGACCCATCCCGGACCCGACGACCATGACCGGCCCGGCGAGCACCACGGCCCCGACGGACCCGTCGGGAAGTGCCACGGGCCCGACGAGTTCGGCGACCATGACCGGCCCGGCCCGGCCCAGCAGCATCCCGGCCCCGACGAGCAGGGCGAGCGTCTCCGGCCCGTCGGGGCCGCCCCGCTCACCGGGCAGACCGGGCCCGGCGGACGCGACAGGCGCGATGGCCGCCGGCTGACGCCGCGCGGGGCCCTCGGGGGACCGGGGAAGCCGGGGCCCGGTGAGTCAGGCAGCCGCCGTCACGCCCTTGGCTGCCGACCAGACGGGCCGGGCAGTATCCCGGCACCCACGGGCAGGGCGAGCGTGTGCCGGCGCGTCGGGCAGACCGGGTCCGCCCGGCTCGTCGGGCAGACCGGGTCCGGCGGACGTGGCAGGCGCGATGGCCGCCGGCTGACGCGGTGCGGGGCCCTCGCGGCCGTTGCTGCCGACCAGCCCGGCCGGATCAGGCGGGCGAGGCGACGACGGACTCGGGCACTACGGCGGCTCGCGCGTCGACCGGGCAACCCCGCCGCGACCGGCGGCCGGCTCGTCACCGTTCCCGCCACCGGCCCCGTCGGGGAGACCCAGCCCCGACGAGGCCGAACCGACACCGCAGCCGCTCCACGTGCCGTGCCCAGCCGGGGCGCACTGATGCTCCGACCGTGGCCGCACGCGACCGGCACGGCCCCACGCCCCGGCCGAGGCCCAGCAACGGGCCGACCGACGCCCCCCGACCGGTAGCGGATCCCCACCCCAGCAAACGCGCCCGCCCAGGCTGAACCAGATGCGGCCCGGACGGCGACCGGCTCGCACCCACCCCAGGCGGATTGCGGATCCAAGCCCCGGCCAAGCCAGACCGACACGCCCCCGAGGCAGAGTCAGCTGCCCTCAGGCCCGGGCCCCGGCCGCCCCCGCCAGGGCCCCGCTCACGCCCCCGGCAGGGCCCCCGCACCCGGCTTGTACGCCAGCAGGAATGCCCGGGGGTGTTTCTCCTCGCCCTCCGGCTCACGGAACACGCGGGCGTGGAGGTGCAGGCCTGCCTTCGTGAGGGTGGTCGCTACCGACTCCGGGGTGCGCCAGTAGTAGTCGAGGGAGATCGGGCTGCCGAAGCGCTCGGTGAGACGCAGATGCCCGTCCTCGTCGCCGGACTGGAAGCCGAGCAGGACCGGCGCCCCCGGCAGCAGCACACGGTGGAACTCGGCGAAGACCGACGGCAGATGATCGTCCGGCACATGGATGATCGAGTAGAGCGCGACGATCCCGCCCAGCGTCTCGTCCGGCAGGTCCAGGGCCGTCATCGAACCGACGTGGAACCGCAGCCCCGGATGCGCCCGGCGGGCCAGGGCCACCATGCGGGGCGAGACGTCGACGCCGAACACCGGCAGCCCGAGGCCGTGCAGCCGCGCCGCGACGTACCCGGGGCCGCTGCCGATGTCCGCGACCGGGGGCCGCACAGGCCCTCCGGGCGCCCGGACCAGGTCCACGAAGGCCGTGAGCAGCGCCCGCTCCAGCGGTCTCCCGGCCAGGCTGTCGGGGAACCCGGCGGCGTAGGCCTCCGCGATGGCGTCGTACGAGGCCTGGGTGGCTGTGAGGAACTCGGGGCTGTCGGCGCGCACGGGCCGCACACTATCGGGGCCGTGCGTCAGTGAGATGAACAAGACAGTGTTCCCCGCGCGGGGCGTGGTATCCGTGGAGAGGATGGATGGGTACCGCAGTCGCGACTGAGGTGTGGCCGATATCACACTCCCCGGAGTATGGTGACCGGCTCGACCCGAAAGGGCAGGCGAGTTTACCCATCTCACTTGATAGCTATACGTCCGGCGGTCATATTTTCTTCCCCTAACGGGTTGAAAATTTGTTGATCGAGGGTCAGCTGACCGCCCTGGCGCCCTACCCTTCAAAGGGTGAAGCAATTGATGTCACTGGAGTCCGAGGTCGATCTTCCCGGCGAAGCCGTACTTCCCGGCGCACTGCCCGACGCCCTGCGCGCAGAGCTCATCGCGTTCCGGCGCGACATGCACATGCACCCGGAGCTCGGCAACCAGGAGTTCCGCACGACCGCCGCGATCAAGGAGCGGCTCGAGCGGGCCGGCCTCAAACCGCGCGTACTCGCCGTCGGCACCGGGCTCGTCTGTGACATCGGCGTCGAGGGCGAGCAGTGGGACGGCGGTCCCAGCATGCTCGCCCTGCGGGCCGACATCGACGGCCTGCCCATCCCGGACACCAAGGCCGACTGCCCGTACCGCTCCACCGTGCCCGACCGCGCCCACGCCTGCGGCCACGACGTGCACACCACCGTCGTCCTCGGCGCCGGCCTGGTCCTCGCCGAACTGCACAAGCAGGGCCTGCTGCCCCGCCCCGTCCGGCTGATCTTCCAGCCCGCCGAGGAGGTCCTGCCCGGCGGCGCCGCCGACGTCATCAAGTGCGGGGCCCTGGAGGGCGTCGGCGCGATCATCGCCGTGCACTGCGACCCCCGGGTCGACGCGGGGTACGTCGGACTCCGCGAGGGTCCCATCACCTCCGCCTGCGACCGGCTGGAGATCTCCCTCGACGGCCCGGGCGGCCACACCGCACGCCCCCACCTCACGACCGACCTGGTCACCGCCGCCGCCCGCGTCGTCACCGACGTACCCGCCCTGGTCGGCCGCCGCTTCGACAGCCGCAGTGGGCTCGCGATCACCTGGGGCCGCGTCGAGTCGGGGCACGCACCGAACGTGATCCCGCAGCACGCCGAACTCTCCGGCACCGTGCGCTGCCTCGACATCGAGGCATGGCGGCAGGCCCCCGACGTCGTGGTCGCGGCGATCGACGAGATCGCCAATCTGCACCGCGCCAAGTCGGAGATCAACTACGTACGCGGAGTGCCGCCCGTCGTCAACGAGCCGGGCGTGACCGAGCTCCTGCGCGACGCCATGATCGCCCGGCGCGGGGTCGAATCCGTCGTGGGCACCGAGCAGAGCCTCGGCGGCGAGGACTTCTCCTGGTACCTGGAGCACGTCCCCGGCGCCATGGCCCGACTGGGCGTACGCGTCCCCGGCGAGCGCCACGTACGCGACCTCCACCAGGGCGACTTCGACGTGGACGAGTCCGCGATCACGGTCGGCGTGGAACTCTTCACGGCAGCGGCCCTGGTCAACGGCCTCCGTTAGGGCAGCCCCGGATCTCCGAAGGAACTCCCGACGGGGGCGAACGCACGGCGCGTGCCGAACAGACATGCGCCGTGTCCCCGACCGCACCTTTTCGACCCCGTTCGCTCCCGTGGTTCACAAGGACGTAACCGGCCATCGGCACGAATGGATAACGGCCCCACTGTGAACCGTTCCCAAGGGTGTCTACGCGCGTTAATGTGCGCCGCACTGAGCACCCACTGCGGGGCTTTGGAGAATGGGGAACTTCAGATGCGTCGGATTTCCAAACTGACCCGTGTCGCGGTGGGGGTCGCGTCGCTCGGTCTCGTCGCCACGGCCTGTGGCAGCACCAGCAGTGAGAGCGGTGGCAGTGACACGAAGGAAGACAAGGGTCTCGCCATCGCCTACGACATCGGCGGCAAGGGCGACCAGTCCTTCAACGACGCCGCCTACGCCGGCCTGACCAAGGCCAAGGACGAGTACGGCTACAAGACGGCCGACATCGAGCCCACCGAGGGCGAGACCGACGCCGACAAGGAACAGCGGCTGGCCTCGCTCGCCAAGCAGGGCTACAACCCGGTCATCGGCGTCGGCTTCGCCTACGGCCCGGCGATGAAGGCCGTGGCCGCCAAGTACCCGAAGACCACCTTCGGCATCGTCGACTCCGTGGTCGAGGGCAAGAACGTCGCCTCCCTCGTCTTCGCCGAGGAGCAGGCCTCCTACCTCGCCGGTGTCGCCGCCGCCAAGGTCACCAAGTCGAACACCGTCGGTTTCGTCGGCGGTGTGGACATCCCGCTGATCCACAAGTTCGAGGCCGGCTACAAGCAGGGCGTGCAGGACACCAATCCCAAGGTGAAGGTCGTCTCGCAGTATCTGACCCAGACGGCCGAGGAGGGCGGCTTCGCCAGCCCCGACAAGGGCAAGGCCGCCGCCGAGGGCCAGATCGAGAAGAAGGCCGACGTCGTCTACCAGGCGGCCGGTCTCTCGGGCCAGGGCGTCATAGAGGCCGCCGCCAAGGCGAAGGTCTGGGCGATCGGCGTCGACTCCGACCAGTACAAGCAGGCTCCCCTCGCCGCGTACAAGCAGTACATCCTCACCTCCGCCCTCAAGGACGTCGGCGGCGCGGTCTACGCGCTGTCCAAGTCGGTCCACGACGGCAAGCCGCTGTCCGGCACCCAGACCTTCGACCTGAAGGTCAACGGCGTCGGAGTCTCCGAGGCGAACCCGGAGTTCGGCAAGGTCGCGGGGCTCAAGGACGCCGTGGACAAGGCCAAGAAGGGCATCATCGACGGCTCCATCAAGGTCAAGACCGAGTAGTGCTACCGGTCTGAGACAGCCGGAGAGGGGGGGGCCCCCCGGGGGCCCCCCGCGCCCCGGGGCGTTTAAAAAAAA
>NZ_JBSHKH010000111.1:0-28092 GCF_053643595.1 Streptomyces sp. NPDC055506
CGACCTTGTCGGTGGAGACCTCGAGCAGCGGCTCGTCGGCCTCGACGCTGTCGCCGACCGACTTCAGCCAGCGGGTGACGGTGCCCTCGGTGACGGACTCGCCGAGCGCGGGCAGGACCACGTCCGTGCCCTCGGCGGAGCCGCCGCCGGCGGCGGCGTCGGCGGTGGGAGCTGGCGCCGGAGCGGCCTGCTCGGTGGACGGGGCGGCGGGGGCCGGCTCGGGAGCGGGCTCGGCGACCTGCTCGGCGGCCGGGGCCGGGGCGGCAGCGGGGGCACCGCTGCCGTCGTCGATGAGGGCCAGCTCGGCGCCGACCTCGACCGTCTCGTCCTCGGCGACCTTGATGGAGGCCAGGACGCCGGCTGCGGGGGAGGGGATCTCGGTGTCGACCTTGTCGGTCGAGACCTCGAGCAGCGGCTCGTCGGCCTCGACGCGCTCACCCTCGGCCTTCAGCCAGCGGGTGACAGTGCCCTCGGTGACGCTCTCGCCGAGCGCCGGAAGGGTTACGGAAACCGCCATGGTTTCGGTTGCTCCTTACGGAAAGTGCGGAAGTCTGTGTCGTCGCTTCTCGACCGAGGGGGTCAGTCGTGCGAGTGGAGGGGCTTGCCGGCCAGGGCCAGGTGGGCCTCGCCGAGCGCCTCGTTCTGCGTCGGGTGGGCGTGGACGAGCTGCGCGACCTCGGCGGGCAGCGCCTCCCAGTTGTAGATCAGCTGGGCTTCGCCGACCTGCTCGCCCATGCGGTCACCGACCATGTGGACGCCGACCACGGCACCGTCCTTGACCTGGACGAGCTTGATCTCGCCCGTGGTGTTCAGGATCTTGCTCTTGCCGTTGCCCGCGAGGTTGTACTTCAGAGCGACGACCTTGTCCGCGCCGTAGATCTCCTTGGCCTTGGCCTCGGTGATACCGACGGAGGCGACCTCCGGGTGGCAGTACGTCACCCGCGGGACACCGTCGTAGTCGATCGGAACGGTCTTCAGACCGGCCAGACGCTCCGCCACCAGGATGCCCTCGGCGAAGCCGACGTGCGCGAGCTGGAGGGTCGGGACCAGGTCACCGACGGCGGAGATGGTCGGGACGTTGGTGCGCATGTACTCGTCGACCAGCACGTAGCCGCGGTCCATGGCGACGCCCTGCTCCTCGTAGCCCAGGCCCTGCGAGACCGGGCCGCGGCCGACGGCCACCAGCAGGACCTCGGCCTCGAACTCCTTGCCGTCGGCGAGGGTGACCTTGACACCGTCCTGGGTGTACTCGGCCTTCTCGAAGAACGTGCCCAGGTTGAACTTGATGCCGCGCTTGCGGAAGGCGCGCTCGAGCAGCTTGGACGAGTTCTCGTCCTCGACCGGCACGAGGTGCTTCAGGCCCTCGATGACCGTGATGTCCGCACCGAAGGACTTCCAGGCGGAGGCGAACTCGACGCCGATGACACCGCCGCCGAGGACGATGGCCGACTTCGGCACACGGTCCAGGACGAGGGCGTGGTCGGAGGAGATGATGCGGTTGCCGTCGATCTCCAGGCCGGGCAGCGACTTCGGCACGGAGCCGGTCGCGAGCAGCACGTGGCGGCCCTGGACGCGCCGGCCGTTCACATCGACGGAGGTGGGGGAGGACAGCCGGCCCTCACCCTCGATGTACGTCACCTTGCGGGAGGCGACCAGGCCCTGCAGGCCCTTGTACAGGCCGGAGACCACGCCGTCCTTGTACTTGTGGACGCCGGCGATGTCGATGCCCTCGAAGCTGGCCTTCACACCGAACTGCTCGCTCTCGCGGGCCTGGTCGGCGATCTCGCCCGCGTGCAGCAGGGCCTTGGTGGGGATGCATCCCCGGTGCAGGCAGGTCCCGCCGACCTTGTCCTTCTCGATCAGGGCGACGTCCAGGCCCAGCTGCGCCCCGCGCAGGGCCGCGGCGTAACCACCGCTGCCACCGCCGAGGATCACTAGGTCGAAAACGGTGCTGGCGTCGTTCGCCACGTCACGTCCTCCATGCATGTGCGCCGTACGCCGGTCTTCACTGACCGGCAGGCGGCTGGTGTCCGGCCGCTCGTTCTTCGGCCCTTCGGTGGGGCCCTGTCCTGCCGAGCCCCATCTTCGCACTTGTCGACACACAAAGAGACGCCGGGCTGCTGTGTGAGACGCCCCACGTTCAGATGAGCCAAGCCTTGATGCCTGGAGGGCAACGCCCAAGGGGCGCGGGGAACTGCGCGACCAGCCCCCACGCCCCCGCACTCGCCACACAACGGACGAGACCGAGCTCTCAGGCGAAGGTCAGCCCAGATCCCCGGCGGCCGTCAGCTCCGCCAGCCGCACCAGCGTGCGCACGGCCGACCCCGTGCCGCCCTTCGGCGTGTACCCGAAAGGCCCGCCCTCATTGAACGCCGGCCCCGCGATGTCGAGGTGCGCCCAGGTGATCCCCTCGCCCACGAACTCGCGCAGGAACAGACCGGCGACCAGCCCGCCGCCCATCCGCTCGCCCATGTTCGCGATGTCGGCCGTGGGCGAGTCCATCCCCTTGCGCAGGTGCTCCGGCAGCGGCATCGGCCACGCCGGCTCGCCGACCTCCTCCGCGGCCTCGTGCACCGCGGAGCGGAACGCGTCGTCGTTGCCCATGATCCCGAACGTCCGGTTGCCCAGCGCCAGCACCATCGCCCCGGTCAGCGTCGCCACGTCGACGATCGCGTCCGGCTTCTCCTGGGAGGCCGCCCACAGCGCGTCGGCCAGCACCAGCCGGCCCTCGGCGTCGGTGTTGAGCACCTCCACCGTCTTGCCGCTGTACATCCGCAGTACGTCACCCGGACGGGTCGCGGAACCGGAGGGCATGTTCTCGGCCAGGGCGAGCCAGCCGGTGACGTTGACCTCCAGGCCCAGCCGGGCGGCGGCGACGACCGCTGCGAACACGGTGGCCGCGCCGCTCATGTCGCACTTCATCGTCTCGTTGTGGCCGGCCGGCTTCAGCGAGATGCCGCCCGAGTCGTAGGTGATGCCCTTGCCGACGAAGGCGAGGTGCTTCTTCGCCTTCGAGGAGGTGTAGGACAGCTTCACCAGGCGCGGTCCCGCCGCCGAGCCGGCCCCGACGCCGAGGATGCCGCCGTAACCGCCCTTCTCCAGGGCCTTCACGTCGAGCACCTGCACCTTGATGCCGTGCTCCTTGGCCGCGGCCTGCGCGACCGCGGCGAACGCCTCGGGGTTCAGGTCGTTCGGCGGGGTGTTGATCAGGTCGCGGGCGCGGTTGAGCTCCTCGGACACGGCGGCGGCACGCTCGATGGCCGCCTTGTACGCCTTGTCGCGGGGCTTGCCGCCGAGCAGGGCGACCTCGGCGAGCGGGGCCTTGCCGTTCTTCGCCTTGGCGTCCTTGCCGTTGCCCTTGTAGGCGTCGAAGGAGTACGCGCCGAGCAGCGCGCCCTCGCCGATCGCGCCGGCGTCGGCGGGGTCCGTCAGCGGCAGGGCGAAGGCGGCCTTCTTCGTCCCGGCCAGGGCACGGGCGGCGACGCCGGCGGCCTTGCGCAGGGCCTCGGTGTCGTAGTCGGCGTTCTTCTCGGGCACCGCGCCCAGGCCCACCGCAAGTACGAGCGGTGCCTTGAAACCGGACGGTGCCGGCAGCTTCGTCGTCTCGCCCTCGGCACCGGAGGCGCCGAGAGTCTCCAGGACGCCGGCGAGCTTGCCGTCGTACGCCTTGTCCACGGCCTCGGCGCCCGGTGCGACGACCGGCCCCTTGGCACCCTTGGCGACACCGATCACGATCGCGTCGGCCCGCAGACCGGGCGCCGCGGCGGTGCTGAGAGTGAGAGCAGTCACGGTGGTGAAATCTCGCTTCCGATGTGAAGTTGCGATGGTCGAACGGTGTGGGTCGACCGGGCCCGAGCCGACCCTATTCCGACGTCAGGGACCGGTGTCCACGGGGCCTTCCCCGGTGCGGCGAACACTCGACGACGAGACTACGCGCGTGGTCGCGTTCGCTCATTACTGCGGGTGTTCACCTGTCGGTCGCGTAGTAGCCATTTCTTGATCCCGCATGGCGGTGAACTCGGTCACACTCGCTCGGATCCGACGAGAGTCCCGCTCGCCGCTTTGCATGATTTTCACTGATCCTCCTCTGTTCGGCCTCTGTTCGACCGCAAGGGGATCTCTGGGATCTTCTGGGGGAGGAACCATGGCGCAGCGTGCGCGCAGCTGGCGGAACACGGCCGCCGCGATGACGGCGGCAGGAATGATCACGGCCGGGGCGACGGCACCCGGGGCGGCGGCCGCGGAGGAACCGCGCATCGATCTCAAGGTGCTCGTGGTGGACAACGGCGACAGCCCCGTCCAGGCCGTGACCGCCCAGCTCAGAACCACGGGCGTCCCCTACACCACCGTCGACCTGAACGACTCCGGCCGCCCGAGGATCACCGAGTCGTTCCTGAGCGACACCGTGAACGGCAGACCCCGCGCCAAGTACCAGGGCGTCGTCCTGCCCAACGAGGCCCCGTTCGGCGCGGGCTCCGCCGAGCAGACCGCCCTGGAGACCTACGAACGGACGTACGGCATCCCGCAGGTCGACGCCTACACCTGGGCACACCCGGAGGTCGGCCTCGACTACACCAGCGAGGGTGGCTGGGCGGGCACTCTTGACGGCCGCGAGGCATCCGTCACCGCGGCCGGGAAGGCGGGCCGGTTCGGCTACCTCGACGGCGCCTTCCGGTTCGAGGACAACGCGCCGGGCGTACAGGAGAGTTACGGCTACGTCGCCCGGCCCCGGGCCGGCTTCACCAGCTACGTCGACATCCCCGTGCCCGGCGGCACCGGCCGCGGCAGCCTCGTCGGCGAGTACGCCCACGACGGCCGCCGCGAACTCGTCGTGACCTTCGCCTACAACGGCAACCAGCAGCAGTTCCGGCTGCTCGCCCGCGGCATCGTCGAGTGGCTCACCCAGGGCGTGCACCTGGGGCAGACCCGCAACTCCTTCGCGGTGCACGTCGACGACGTGTTCGCCCCGGACAGCCGCTGGGACACCGAACGCGACTGCACCCCGGGCGACTTCGACTGCGCGGGCGGCGACGGCGAGGGCACCACTCCGATCCGCATGACCGCGGACGACGCCGCCTACGCCGCCCAGTGGCAGCGCGAGCACGGCTTCACCATGGACATGGTCTACAACGCCGGCTCCGGCGAGGAATGGAAGAGCGAGCACGGCGGCACCGACGCCCTCACCGACCGGCTGCTCGCCGACAAGGCCCAGTACCGCTGGGTCAACCACACCTACACGCACCCCTTCCTCGGCTGCGTCCAGGACACCTCGAGCGTGCCGTGGAGCTGCGCGAAGAACGCCGACGGCTCGACCCGGTACATGAGCCGCGCCGAGATCGCCGCGCAGATCCGCGACAACCACAACTGGGCCGTGGGCAAGGGCCTCCCGGTCGACCGCACCGAGCTGGTCACCGGCGAGCACTCGGGCCTGAGGACGCTGCCCCAGCAGCCGGACGACAACCCCAACCTGTCCGGCGCCCTCGCCGACACCGGCGTCAGATGGATCGCCTCGGACAACTCCCGCGAGCCCGCGCAGCGGGCGATCGGCAACGCCCTGACCGTCCCGCGCCACCCGATGAACGTGTACTACAACGTGGGCACGGCGGCCGAGATGGCCGACGAGTACAACTGGATCTACACCTCGCGCGGCGACGGCGGCAGCGGCGTCTGCGAGGACAACCCCACCTCGACCTGTCTGGACGAGCCGCTCGACACCACCAACGGCTACGCCGAGCACATCGTCCCGCAGGAGGCGCGCACCGCCCTCGGACACGCCCTCGCGGGCGACCCCCGGCCGCACTACGCGCACCAGTCCAACCTGGCCGAGGACCGGCTGCTCTACCCGGTCATGGAGAAGGTACTGACCGACTACCGAGCCCTGTTCGCCGACAACACCCCGCTGGAGAACCCCCGGCACAGCGCCATCGGCACCGAGGTCCAACGCCGCGCCGCCTGGCAGACCGCCCTGACGAACGGCCGCGTAACGGCATACCGCATCGGCAACACCATCACCATCACGGCCCCGTCCGGCACCCAGATCCCGGCGACCGCCCCGGAGGGCACCAGGAAACAGCTCCTGCTGGGCACCACCGCATTCGGCACCCAGTACGCAGGATCCCGCTCGGCTTGGACGACCCCGGCAGCACTCCAATCGGCGCTCACGCTGAACTTGCCCTAAGGCTTTTAGGGGCGCGGGGAACTGCGCGACCAGCCCATACGAAGCCGCACTCGGCATCCGGGCAGCAGCTCCCCGCACAACATCCGCAACACAGGGGGAATCACCGCATGAGGCGAACAGGGCGCCACGTCACCATGCTCACAGAAGGCACCTACCCACACGTCCACGGCGGCGTCAGCACCTGGTGCGACCAACTCGTCAAGGGCATGCCGGAGGTCGACTTCCACATCGTCTCCCTCACCGGCAACGGCCGCGAACCCGTCACCTGGGACCTCCCGCCCAACGTCTACGCCCACACCTCGGTCCCCACCTGGGGCCCCCGCCCCGGCCGCGCGAGGCCTCCTTACGGCAAGGCCCGCCGCCGCTTCACCGACACCTACGAGCGTTTCCTGCTCTCCTTCCTCGACCCCGGCTCGCCCACCGACTTCGGCACGTCCCTGAACGAGCTGGCCGAACTCGCCCGGGACGGCCGCCTCTCGGCGGCCCTGCGCACCGAGTCGGCCCTGCGGTCGCTGATGTGGATCTGGACGATGCCGCATCTGCCCACCGCGGCCGCACGCCCCACGGTCCACGACGCCCTCACCGCGACCGACCTCCTGGAACACGCCCTCAGGCCCCTGGGCGTCCGCATCCCCGAGGACTCCGTCGCCCACGCCGTCAGCAGCGGCCTCGCGACCCTTCCCGCGCTCGCCGCCCGCCACCTCGACGGCGTACCGTTTCTGCTCACCGAGCACGGCATCTATCTGCGCGAGCGCTATCTCGGCTACCGCCGCGACGCCCAGCGCTGGCCCGTGAAGGCGTTCATGCTCGGCTTCTACCGCGAGCTGAACTCCTACGGCTACCGCGCCGCCGATCTGATCACCCCGTGCAACCAGTACAACCGCCGCTGGGAGGAGCGCGGCGGCGCCGACGCCGGCAAGATCCGCACGGTCTACAACGGCGTCGACCCGGCCGCCTTCCCGCACGCCGGCCCCGAGCCCGAGGTCCCCACCCTCTCCTGGTGCGGCCGGATCGACCCCATCAAGGACCTGGAGACCCTGATCCGGGCCTACGCGATGGTGCGCGCCGAGATTCCCGCGACCCGGCTCAGGCTCTTCGGCCCGGTCCCGCCCGGCGGCGAGGCCTACCGGACCCGCCTGGAGAAGCTCGCCGCCGAACTGGGCGTCACCGACGGGCTGACCTTCGAGGGCCGTATCACCGAGGTCTGGCGGGCCTACGCGGCCGGGCACCTGGTGATGCTGTCGTCGATCTCCGAGGGCTTCCCGTTCTCCATCATCGAGGCCATGTCCTGCGGCCGTACGACGGTGTCGACGGACGTCGGCGGGGTGCGCGAGGCCGTCGGCGACACGGGCCTGGTCGTGCCCCCGCGCGAGCCGGAGAAGATGGCCGCCGCCGCGCTGACCCTGCTCAAGGACGACCAAAGGCGTCTCGAACTGGGCGCGTTGTCGCGCCGGCGCGTCATCGACCGGTTCACGCTGCGCCGCTCGGTGGACGCCTTCCGCACCGTCTACAAGGAACTCGCGGGCGAGGACGAGGTGTACGAGCCCACGCTGGAGATGGTCGCCGACTGGACCCTGGAGCTGCGCGACCCGTGGTATGCGGCCGTGGCGACGGAGGGGGCCGACTGGTGAGCGGAAGCGTCTGGCTCCCGCCGGGTTCCCGTCCGGACACCCTGCCGTACATCCCCCGGCAGCGCGCCACCCCGAGCTGGGCCCGGCCCGACCCGGTGGACGAACTCGCCGCCCGGCTCGAGGACTTCATCGCCGCGGCCGTCCACCCGGACGAGATCGCCGCCCTGCTGGAGTCCGACGGCCTCTCCGACGACCAGATACGCGAGCGGTACGGCGTCAAGAACTCCTTCGCGCTCGCCGAGACCCTCTACGAACGCGTCGAACGCCGCTACCCGGAGCCCGACGGGCCGGTGCCCGACCCCTGGCGGACCGGCCTGCTCGGCTGCCTGCTGCGCGGCGTCGTCTTCGCCCTGCCCGGCCTCGCCTACGTCCTCGGCGCGCCCCTGTTCGCAGGCGACGACGACTTCGGCCTCCCCGCGGGCACGGTCCCGCTGCTCGCCGGAGCCCTGTGCGGCTGGACGTGGAACCAGGGCCTCGCCCACCGGGCGTACGCGTGGCTGGGGCTGGGCGACCGGACGGCCGCCCGGCGTGCCCTGCTGCTCGGCGCCCCGGCCGGCGCCCTGCTCGGCTCCCTGGTCTCCCTGGCCTGCGCGGCCGGTGCCGCCCCGGCCGCGGTCGCCTTCGCCGCCGGGCAGTCCTGGTATCTGGCGGCGGCGACCGTCCTGCTGGTGATGGGTCGCGAACGGCTCCTGCTGGCCGCCCTCGCGCCGATGGCGACGGGCGCGGTCCTCTCCCTGGCCGACCCGCTGCCGGAGGCCGTGAGCCTGGTTCTCCTGCTGGGCTCCCTGGCGGCCGTGGCGGCCCTCGCCGTGCGCGAAGTGGCACCGGCCGCAAAGGAAGAGGGCGGTTGGACCGCCGGTCTCACCGCCCTGCTCCCGCTGGGCGCGTCCGGCACCGCCCCCGCCCCCGCGCCCCGGCGCTCCACCGGGCCCCGGCTCACGGGCTCCCTGCCGTACGCCCTGTTCGGGCTCGCCACCGGCGTTCTCGTGCTGTACGCGGCCCTCGGCGACGTCCTCGCCGGTGAGACCGGCAGCGCGGTCGCGGCCCCTGCCGCCGTGGCGCTCACCCTCAGCATGGGCCCCGCGGAGTGGCTGCTGTATCGATTCCGCGGCGACAGCCTCGCCGCACTGCGCTCCAGCCGCACCGCCGGAGCCTTCCGGCGCACCACCGTCCTCACCGTCGTCGCATGCCTGGCCGCCTACCTCGCCACCCTGCTCTTACTCAGCCTCGCCGCCTCCGCCCTGTGGCCGCACTCCCCGGTCCCCGGCGGCGTCCGGCTGGCCGGGCTGCTCCTGCTGGGCGTGGTGCTGTGGACGGGCCTGCTGCTCCAGTCGTTCGGCGCGGTGACCGGCGCGACGGCGGTGTGCTGTGCGGCCGCCCTCGCCCAGACCCTGCTCCTCGTCACGCACACCGGGGACCCGCACCCGGCGGGCCTGGCCGTGTACGGCACGGCGGCCGTCGTCCAAGGCGCCCTGGTGTGCGCCCTGCTGGGGAGGGCAACAGCCCATCGATGAGCACTCTCCTGGTCCCGTACTACGAGCACCCGTCCGTACGCCCCGCCGAATGGGAGGCGATCGTGGCGGCCGCGCCCCGCCTCTACGGGGTGGTCCTCAACCCGGCCAGCGGGCCCGGCGACCGCCCCGACGCGGCCTTCGCCGAGGTCGCCGCCCGGCTGCGGGACGCGGGCGTCCGGGTCCTCGGGTACGCCGACACCGACTACGGCCGCCGCGCCACCACCGACGTCCTCCGCGACCTCACCCGGCACCGCGACTGGTACGGCACCGACGGCGCCTTCCTCGACCAGGTCCCCTCCGGGCCCGAGCAGTTCGAGTACTACCAGCGGCTGGCGGTGGCCGCCTGGGGTGTCGGCTGCGGCACCCTCGTCCTCAACCACGGCACGGCACCGCACCCCTGCTACGCCCGCATCGCCGACGTCCTCGTCACCTTCGAGGGCAGCTGGGCGTCGTACCGCGCGCTGCGCCCCGAGCCGTGGCCCGGAGGCGGCGACGTCCGGCTGTGCCACCTGGTGTACGACGTGCCGCCCGACGCCGACCCGGAGGGCCTGGCTCGGGCGCGGGGCGCGGCGGTGCACTGTGCTGTGCCCGGCAGCGGCGATCATCCTTGGGGGACACTGCCGTACACCCTGCACCACCCGGAGAACACCCCGTGAGACGCACGTCCCTGCTCGTCGCCCTGCTCGTCCTGCTGCTCGCCGGCTGCACCCAGAAGGAGGCCGACGACAAACCGGGTCCGCGCTGGCAGCCTCGGCCGGGCACCGCCTGGCAGTGGCAGCTCAGCGGGCGCCTGGACACCTCCGTCGACGTGCCGGTCTACGACATCGACGGCTTCGACCACTCCGAGGCCACCGTCCAGCGCCTGCACCGCGAGGACCGCAAGGTCATCTGCTATCTGTCCACCGGCGCCTGGGAGGAGTTCCGCCCGGACGCCGGGAAGTTCCCCAGGGCCGTCCTCGGGCGCGGCAATGGCTGGAAGGGCGAACGCTGGCTGGACATCCGCCGCACCGACGTCCTGGAGCCCCTCATGGCGGCCCGGATCGACATGTGCCGCGACAAGGGCTTCGACGCGGTGGAGCCCGACAACATGGACGGCTACCGCAACGAGACGGGCTTCCCGCTGAAGGCCGCCGACCAGCTCCGCTACAACCGTCTCATCGCCCGCCTGGCCCACGACCGGGGCCTGGCCGTAGGCCTCAAGAACGACCTGGACCAGATCCCCGAGCTGGTCGGGGACTTCGACTTCGCGGTCAACGAGCAGTGCGCCCAGTACGGGGAGTGCGCGGCCCTGAAGCCGTTCGTCGACGCGGGCAAGGCCGTCTTCCACGTCGAGTACGAGCTGCCCACCCGCCGCTTCTGCGCCGAGTCCCGCCGCCTGAAGCTCAGTTCGCTGCTCAAGAAGTACGAACTAGGGGTGTGGCGACAGGCCTGCTGAGCCGGACGCCGGAGACCGCCGTGCCCGCCACCCGGTCGGCGAGGGAACGCCGGCCGGGGGAGAGGACCGGCAGCGCGTTCAGCAGGAACAGCGACACGGCGACCGCCCACACCAGCACCGACAGCACGACCTGGCCCTCGACCAGCAGCACGCAGGCCATCGCGTACACGGCGACGTCCGCGGCGGTGGTGACCGCTGCCCGGCGCGCTGCCCGGCGCGGGAGGCTCGGCGTGACCTTTAGCCCGGCCAGGGCCTTGCCGACCGTGCGCCCGGCCAGCGCCAGGCACGCCCACTGGTAGAGGAACACCGTCAGCACCAGCAGCCCGAAGGCCTGCTCGACGTACAGCACCGACTTGTCCCACAGCCTGAGCCCCAGGTCCTGGGAGGCGTCGAGCATGTCGCCGCGCGAGGTCAGCAGGTCCAGGCCGCCGCGGGCGGCGAGTTCGGGCACGTCGGTGACGAGCGCGGAGATCCGGTGGAAGGTGAGCACGGCGAGCGCCGAGGCCAGCGCCACCACCAGTGCGAAGTCGACGGACCAGGCCACGGCACGGCGCAGCTTCGGCATGAACATCCCCCGATCACTTGTGTGTTCGGGGGACGAAGCTAGCGGCCGGGCGGCCGGTGCAGGAGAGGGACGGGGAGATCGTTTCAGCCCAGTGACAGAACGACCAGCGCCGTCGTCGCCGCCGTCTCCGCGAGCCCGCCGAACACATCCCCGGTGACCCCGCCGAAGCGGCGTGTGCAGTGCCGCAGCAGCGCTTCGGCGGCGGCCAGGGAGAGGACGACCGCGCACACGGTCCGTGCCACGCCGTACGGCCCCCAGAAGGCACTCACCGCTGCCGCGGCCCCAATGACGGCGACGGCGGTGAGCAGCGCCCCGCGCAGGGGCACCACGCCCGCGACCGCCGCCCCCAGCCCCTCCGGCCGGGCCGCCGGGACACCCGCCCGGGCCGCCAGGGTCAGGGCCAGCCGGGCGAGAGTCGCGGAGACGACCGCCGCGAAGGCGCCCCGGGCCCAGGAGGCGTCGTAGGCCTGGGCGAGGGCGGCGACCTGCGCGAGCAGGACGAGGACGAGGGTGATGACTCCGAACGGCCCGATGTCCGACTGCTTCATGATCCGCAGCGCGTCCTCGGCGGGCTTCCCGCTGCCCAGCCCGTCGGCGGTGTCCGCGAGCCCGTCGAGATGCAGCCCCCGGGTGAGGACGGCCGGCACGGCGGCGGTGGCCACGGCGGCGAGCAGCCCGCCCGCGCCGAGGAACAGCAGCACCAGCCCGACGGCGGCGGCGGCCACGCCGACGGCCAGCCCCGCGAGCGGAGCGCCGAGCATGCCGCCGCGCGCGGCCTCCCGGTCCCACCGGGTCACCCGGACCGGGAACACCGTGAGGGTGCCGAAGGCGAAGCGGAGACCGTCGAGAGGCGAGGTAGCGGGCACCGGCGCAGGCTACCGGCCGGTCAGGAGAGCGGGCACGGCGGCCGAGGATAAAGTTCACATATGGGATGGTTCGAGACGAACATCATGGAACCCGGCAAGCTGCCGCTGCTCCTCGCTCTCATCTCGTTCGTGATGACCTTTCTGATCACCCGGGGCATCACCCGTCTCATCCGGGCGGGCAAGGGCCCCTTCCGCAACATCAGCGGCAGCGGTGGTGTCCACGTCCACCACGTGGTCCCCGGCGTCATCCTGACGATCGTCGGCGGCTTCGGCGCGGTCGCCGGCGGCCAGCACGGCTTCGGCTCGTGTCTGGCCGCGGTGCTCTTCGGCATCGGGGCGGGACTCGTCCTCGACGAGTTCGCCCTGGTCCTGCACCTCGCCGACGTCTACTGGACCCCGGCCGGCCGCAAGAGCGTCGAGATGGTCGTCCTCACCGCCTCCCTCGTCGGCCTGCTCCTGCTCGGCTTCTCGCCGCTGGGCGTCAACGACCTCTCCGAGGACCAGCAGCAGAACCGCGCCGTCGTCCTCGCCAACGTCGTCGTGAACTTCGCCTTCGCCCTCGTCGCCCTGTTCAAGGGCAAGGTCCGCCTCGCCGTCCTGGGCGTGATCATCCCCCTCGTCGCCCTGATCGGCGCCGTACGGCTGGCCCGCCCCACCTCGCCGTGGGCCAAGCGGTTCTACCGCAACCGCCCCCGCGCCCGGGCGAAATCCGGCCTGCGGGCCTACCACCACGACCGCCGCTGGGTGGGCCCCCGGCGCAGATTTCAGGACTGGATCGGCGGCGCGCCCGACCCCGAGCCCGTCCGGTCCCTCGAACACCACTGACGCAGCGCACCGGCCGCGTACAACACCAGCACGGCCGCGATCGCCGCCAGATGCTCCTTGCCCGCGAGGTTCTCCTTCACGGCGACCTCGACGACCATGGCCATGGTCACCACCGCCGCCGTGACATACGCGCGATAGCGCAGGCCCAGGTAGACGGCAAGACCCACCACCGCCGCCGAGGGCCCGGTGTCCACGACCCACGCGTCCGAGGCGGGCAGGCCCAGCGGGGAGTCCGGGCCCACCCAGATGCCGAGGCGGGCGTACAGCGTGCCCGCGAGCGTCGCCAGGTAGGCGATGAACAGGGCCCGCCGCCACCCCAGGCAGAGCTCCGCGATACCGAACACCAGCAGGATCTGTGCCAGCGCACCCCACACCGGCAGATCGAGCGCGGGCACGAACAGCGACAGCGGCGTCCGCAGCAGCGCGAGCCACAGCGGGTCCTCCGCCCGCACGGCACCGATGTTCTGAACGAACCGGTACCCCCACGACTGGTTGTGCACGAAGTGCAGCACGGACGTCAGGCACACCGCCCCGGCCGCCATCGGCACCGCGCGCAGCCGCCGCTCCCGCAGCGGCCCGCGCACCGCGGCGTACAGCCGCCCCCATTCGGCGCGGGCCCAGCGGGCGAGCGTGGTCATCGGGTCGTCCTCGTCCATGGGCCGGTGCGGCAGCGGGTGTGCGCGGCGTCTGTGGCTCAATCAAACCGACACCACACGCGAAGACCGACCGGAACGGGACGAAGTTGAGCCAGGTGTGCGTGACCTGGATCTCCCGGGCTTCTACTCCTCCGAGGGAACCACGGAGTCCTCCGTGACCTCCGGCTTCTCCGACTCCTTCGGCTTCTCGGGCAGCTCCGCCGCCAGCGCCGCCGCGGCCTGCACCAAGGGGAGCGCCAGCAGACCGCCCGCGCCCTCGCCCACGGTCACACCCTGGGTCAGCAGCGGCTCCAGGGCCATCCGGTCCAGCGCCTTCGCCTGCCCGGGCTCGCCGCTGTCGTGCGCGGCCAGCCACCAGTCCGGCGCCCGGAACGCGATCCGCTGCCCGACCAGCGCGCACGCGGCCGTCACGACCCCGTCGAGCACCACCGGCAGCTTCCGCACGGCACTCTGCAGCAGGAAGCCCGTCATCGCCGCGAGATCGGCCCCGCCCACCGTCGCCAGCAGCTGCAACTGGTCCCCGAGCACCGGCCGGGCCCGGCGCAGCGCGTCGCGGATCGCCGCGCACTTGCGCATCCAGGCCAGGTCGTCGATCGCCAGCCCGCCGCGCCCGGTGACGACCGACGCGTCGACCCCGCACAACGCCGCGACCAGCACGCCCGCCGCCGTCGTCCCGCCGACGCTCACATCGCCGAGCACCACCAGATCCGTACCGGAGTCGGCCTCCTCGTCGGCCACCGCGACCCCGGCCCGGAACGCCGCCTCGGCCTCCTCCAGGGTCAGCGCGTCCTCGATGTCGATCCGCCCGCTGCCGCGTCGCACCCGGTGCCGTACGACGTCCTCGGGCAGGGCCTCGGGGTCACAGTCCAGGCCCATGTCGACGATCCGCACCGGCACGCCGAGCCGCCGCGCGAGCACCGAGACGGGCCTGCCGCCCTCCAGTACCTCGCGCACCAACTCACCGGCACCGCCCGCCGGCCGGGCCGAGACGCCCAGCTCCGCGACGCCGTGGTCACCGGCGAAGAGCACCACCCGCGGCCGGTCCACCGGCCGTACCGGCACCGCGGACTGCGCCGCCGCCAGCCACTCACCCAGTTCGTCGAGGCGGCCCAGCGATCCTGGCGGCACGATCTGCCGCTCCCGGCGCGCCTCGGCGTCACGGCGGACCCCGCCGTCCGGACGCTCGATCAGATCGGTGAAGTCGTCGAGATTAAGCGAGCTCATTCGCCGAACAGTACCGGCAGCGATCGAACAGCACGGCGCCACATCGCGACTCCGTCACGGCGACGTCGTTGCACCCAAGATCGGCATCCCATACGTTCCTGTTTGCAGCGGATTGTCGTACGTCCCTGCCGTACGTCTCGCGCCCGGGAGCCGCCCATGCCCGAACTTCCCGCCCCCTCCGTGCCCCAGACGCCCGCGCCGGTCCACGAACCGCGCCGCGAGGACTGCCCCTGGTGCGGCTCCGTCCGGCTGCGCAACCGGCTGCGCACCGGTGACCTGCGGCAGTACAAGCCGGGCAACTTCACCGTCGACGACTGCCGCGACTGCGGCCACACCTTCCAGAACCCCCGCCTCACGGCCGAGGGCCTCGTCCACTACCGCCGGACCGTGCGCGGAGCACCCAGGGACCCCACGGCCGACGCCCTCATCGCACTGCGCGCCGGACAGGACCGCCACCGGTCGGCGGCCCGGGCGATGCTGCCCTTCGGGGAGCCGGAGAGCTGGCTGGACGTGGGGACGGGCCACGCGCGCTTCCCGGCGACGGCCCGGGAGTTCTTCCCGTACACCTCCTTCGACGGCCTTGACGACACCCCGGACGTGGTCCGGGCCGTCCCGGCCGAACGCGTCGAGGAGGCCCACGTCGGCCGGCTGTCGGACCCCCGGATCTCGGGCCCGCTGCGCGCCCGCTACGACGTGGTCAGCATGCTCCACCACCTGGAGGGCGCCCCCGACCCCCGCGCGGAACTCCGCGCCGCCCTCTACGTCCTGCGCCCCGGCGGCCATCTGCTCATCGAGACCCTCGACCCCCGCAGCGTCTTCGCCGCGCTCCTGGGCCGCTGGTGGCTCCCCTACGACCAGCCCCGCCACCTCCACCTGCTGCCCCCGCGCAACCTACGGGCCGAACTGGAGACGACCGGCTGCACGGTGCTCACCCTCGACCACCGCCCCACCCACATCCCCCACGACCTCTCCGGCGCGACGTCTTTGGCCCTCTCCCACGCCCTCCCCGCCCCGGACACCCCCTGGCGAGCCATCCCCCCACCCCCCTTCCACCGCCACGCCCGCGAGGCCCTCCTACGAGCGGGCCTCCCCCTGGTGGGTGCAGCGGCCCTGGCAGACCACCTACTGGCCCCGCTGGCCCGCCGCACACGCTTGGCGAACACGTACCGCCTGATCGCCCACAAGCGCACGTAGCTGCGGGCATGCGTGCCGCTAAGGGCGGCACGGGTGGGCGCAGCGGCACCCCGCTCCGCCGGGTTGCGGACCCACCCGCCCTCAGCCCAAAACGCCCCGCACCCCTCACCCCCGCAGCACCACAGCCTGCCCCGCCACCACCAACAGCACCTGCTCACACTGCTCCGCGAACCCCGCGTTCAACCGCCCCAGTTCATCCCGATACCGCCGCCCCGACGCAGTAGACGGCACAATCCCCGACCCCACCTCGTTCGACACGGCGACAACAACCCGCCGACTCGAACGCACCGCCTCCGTCAACTCCCGCACCCGCTCCCGCAACGCCTTCTCCCCCCGCTCCGCCCACACCGCGTCGTCCCACGCCCCGACGGAGTCCATCGCATCCGTCAGCCACAACGACAGACAGTCGACCAGCACCGGCGGCCCCTCCTCCGCCAGCAGCGGCACCAGGTCGCAGGTCTCCACCGTCCGCCACGACCCCGGCCGCCGCTCCCGATGCGCGGCCACCCGCACCGACCACTCGGTGTCCCCGTTGCGCGACCCGCCCGTCGCCACGTACAGCACGTCGGGAAAGGCCTCCAGCCGGCGCTCGGCCTCCACCGACTTGCCCGACCGCGCCCCGCCCAGCACCAGGGTCCGCCGCGGTACGTCCGGCACGTCCTCGTACGCCCCCACCGCCAGCGTCGCCCCGTCCGGCACCGCCCGCGCCCCGGCCGCCGCGAGCCGCCGCCTGAGCTCCGCGCCCGGCGGCACGTCATGGTCCAGATGGACGGCGACCACATCGGTCGTCGGCCCCACCGCCCCCACCGCCCGCAGCTTCGCCAGCGCGTCCGGCCGCCCCACGACATCCGCGAGGACCATGTCGTACGGCTCGGCCGGTTCCGCCAGCCCCGCCGGCGCCCCGCCCGGCGGCAGATACAGCAGCCGCTGCCCCTCCGGCCCGGTCACCGCGTACCCGGTGCCCGGCGCGTCCATGGCCACCGCCCGCACCCGGTGCCCCGTCAACAGCGTCAACTCCTGCCCGTCCGGCACCCGTCCGGGTTGCGGCAGCCCGGCCGGCACCTCGACCGCGGGCCCGTCATGCGGATGCGACAACAGCACCTGCCGCACGCCGGTCAGCGACCGCCCCGCCCGAGCCGCCGCGAACGCCGCACCGGGCGTCAGATCGAGCAACAGCGCCCCGTCCAAGAGCAACGCGGTGGCCGCCCGGGAATCCGGCCCGAGAGCAGCCGAACAGTTCGCACAGGGACAGTCAGGACGGGGCAGCCCCGCGGGAGCGCCGGTACCGAGCAGAGTAAGTTCCACGCCCCGATTCTCACCCCTGGCCATGGGACATGCGTGGCGGCGACGCCCCCAAGGGGCGCGGGGAACTGCGCGACCAGCCCACTACCACCCGCACACGCCCGACAACCCGCACTCCCGCAACGCCTATAACGCCCCACCCAACGAAACGCTTAGGCTCGACACAGGAGCCGGACCAAGATCCGGCTCCCGCTGTGCAGTGTGTTCACACATGGGAGGCGTACATGGCGGCATGGACGTGGCGGTTCGAGAAGGCCGACGGGGCGGAGGTCCAGCCCGCGGTACCGCCGGAGGACTTCCCCACCCAGGGGGATGCCGAGTCCTGGATCGGGGAGCACTGGAAGGCCCTCCAGGAAGGCGGTGCCGACCAGGTGCGGCTGTTCGAGGACGCCACGGAGATCTACGGCCCGATGAGTCTGCACGCGGCCGAGGCGTGAGCCCGGGGCGGGGGCCGACGGCCCTCGCCCACCCCCTCTTCCGCGGACCCGGGGGCGTCAGCCCCGCACACCGCACAGGTGCAGCAGCGCCGCCACCCCGCGGTACGGGTCCGTCCGCCCGGCCTTCTCCTCCACCGCGAGCAGCGTCTCGGCGTCGTCCGGGACCTCCGCGCCGTCCTCCGCCGAGTCGGTGAACACGCTCACCCCGTACCAGGCGTGCAGCGGCGCCCCGATCCCCGCGAGCGTCGACGTCAGATCCTTCAGCCGGTCGGCCCGTACGTCGAGCCCCAGGCGGATGGGGGTCCCCCCGTTCGAGTCTTTTCGAGAATGGGGGAGGTTGGCGGTCGTGTCGAAGGCGCTCAGCGCGTCGGCCCAAGCGCCGGACAGCCCCGGCCGCAGCGCGAGCGCGTCGCCGTTGCGCACGAGCAGGGACAGCAGCCCGCCGTGCGCGAGCATCCGGGCGAGCCCCGCCAGCAGCGGGTCGGGCTCCTCCACGTACATGAGCACGCCATGACACAGCACCACGTCGAAAGCGCCCGGCAGGAAGTGCACGCCGGTGTCCCGGCCGTCGCCCTCGATGATCCGCATCCGCTTCCGGATGCCCTCGGGTTCCCCCGCGAGGGACTCCCGGGCCACGGCGACCATCTTGGGGTCCTGCTCCAGACCGGTCACCTGGTGCCCGGCCCGGGCCAGCCGCAGCGCCTGCGTGCCCCGGCCCATGCCCACGTCGAGCACCCGCAGTCGCTGCCCGACCGGGAACCGCCCGGATATCTGCTCGTCCAGCTGGCGGGCGACCAGCTCCTGCCGGACGACATCGCGCAGCCCGCCCGGCCCGGTCCCCCGGGCATCCGCCGCGCTCTCGGAAAACGGCGTTGTGGTCAGGGCCGCTCTCCGCGCTTGACCTGCGGCTTCGGCAGCCGGAGCCGACGCATCTGGAGGGAGCGCATCAGGGCGTAGGCGACCGCGCCACGCTTGTTCTCTCCGGCGAACCGCTCGGCCAGCTGCTTCTTCAGACGGAATGCGGAGACGAACGAGTCGAGCACGATCATCACGATCACCACGAGCCACAGCAGCAGCGCGACGTTCTGCAGCGAGGCCACGCGCACCATGCTCAGCACGAGGATGACCACGGCCATCGGCAGGAAGAACTCCGCGATGTTGAACCGCGAGTCGACGAAGTCGCGCGCGAACCGGCGGACCGGCCCCTTGTCACGGGCGGGCAGATACCGCTCGTCGCCGCTGGCCAGCGCCTGACGCTGGCGCTCCATCGCGGTACGGCGCTCCGCGCGCTGGCGCTTGGCGGCCTCCTTGCGCGTCGACGACGTGTTGGCCACGCTGCGACGCTGCGACTGGGCCGCGCTGCGCTTGGGCGTGGGGCGGCCCTTGGGGGCCTCGGGGTGACGGGGCTGACTGGAGTCGGTCTCCGGCGCCTTCACGGCGTCCTGGGCCTTCTCATCCTTCGCACGGCTACGGAACACAAAACCCAAGGGTAAGGGCTTCCGGGCATGGACCCCAGTCCCGTGGGGAACGATCCGGCAACACCAGTCGTCTGTATGGGGACAGAGCGGACGATGTGTACGGCTCCGACGGTTTCCCGGGATGTACGCCTCCGGTAACCCCGGGGACCACCTACTCCCTACGCCGGAGCAGGACCGTCCACAGTCGTCCTTGGGGATGAGCGCATCCGTCCCCGAACAGTGCGGTAATGGATGCAGGGCCCGTACTGTGGGTTCTGTCGCAGGAGCTGGAGCCGGTTCGGTCAGAAGGGGGCGCGCGAAGCCCATGAGCGGTGTCATGAAGCGTATGGGGATGATCTTCCGCGCGAAGGCGAACAAGGCCCTTGACCGGGCCGAGGACCCGCGCGAGACCCTCGATTACTCGTACCAGAAGCAGCTGGAGCTCCTCCAGAAGGTGCGCCGTGGCGTCGCCGACGTGGCGACCAGCCGCAAGCGCCTGGAGCTGCAGCTCGCCCAGCTGAACAAGCAGTCCTCCACGCTGGAGGACCAGGGCCGCAAGGCGCTCGCGCTGGGCCGTGAGGACCTGGCCCGTGAGGCGCTCTCCCGCCGGGCCGCCCTCCAGCAGCAGGTGACCGATCTGGAGACCCAGCACGCGACGCTCCAGGGCGAGGAGGAGAAGCTCACCCTGGCGGCCCAGCGGCTCCAGGCCAAGGTCGACGCCTTCCGTACGAAGAAGGAGACGATCAAGGCGACGTACACGGCGGCCCAGGCGCAGACCCGGATCGGCGAGGCCTTCTCCGGCATCTCGGAGGAGATGGGCGACGTCGGCCTGGCGATCCAGCGTGCCGAGGACAAGACGGCCCAGCTCCAGGCCCGCGCCGGCGCGATCGACGAGCTGCTCGCCTCCGGGGCGCTGGACGACCCCTCCGGCATGCACAAGGACGACATCCAGGCCGAGCTGGACCGGCTCTCCGGTGGTACGGATGTAGAGCTGGAACTGCAGCGGATGAAGCAGGAGCTGGCCGGAGGCCCGGCCGCCGGGCAGCAGGCCATCGAAGGTGGTGGCACGAGCCAGTCGCAGCAGCAGGACCGGCAGCAGCCGCAGGACACCCCGCGCTTCGACAAGCAGTAGGGGCCCACGCCTAGGAGGGCGACATGATCGTACGGATCATGGGGGAGGGCCAGGTGAGGCTGGCCGACGGCCACCTCACCGAACTGAACAAGCTGGACGACGAGCTCCTGTCCGAAATGGAGAACGGCGACGGCCCCGCCTTCCGCCGCACCCTCCAGGCCCTGCTGACCAGGGTCCGCGACCTCGGCGACCCCCTCCCGGACGACTCCCTGGAACCCTCGGAACTGATCCTCCCGTCCCCGGACGCGACCCTCGAAGAGGTCAGGGACTTCCTGAGCGACGACGGCCTGATCCCCGGCTGAGGCTTAGCTGCGGGCATGCGTGCCTCCCCCAGTGCCTTAAGGGCCTGGGAGGTGCCCCCAGGGCGGCACGGGTGGGCGGTGGGGGTCCCCCCGCTCGAGCGAAGCCGAGAGTGGGGGAGGCACCTCGCCCCGCCGAGTTGCGGACCCACCCGGCCCGAGCCCCGACGCCGAGCACCTCACACCCGACCCCCATACCCCCGCACACCCCGCCCGGCTACCGTAAGCAGCCGTGAGCACACTCGCGCGGGCCAAAGTCCAGGCCAAGGCACACCCCCTCGCCGTGGACGCGGTCCTGGCCGCAGGCGTCCTGGCCTGCATGGTCGCCGGCTCCTTCGTGGAGCCCCGGCACCGCGACACCGTCAGCTGGGCCCTGCGCACCCCCGTCCCCCTCAGCCTCGTCCTCATGGTCCTCGGCGCCGCCGCGCTGGTCTTCCGCCGCCGCGCCCCCATGACGGTCCTGGTCCTCACCGGCACGGTCTCCGTCGTGGAGTCCGTCACCGGCGACCCCCGCACCCCCGTCGCCATGTCGGCCGTCATCGCCCTGTACACCGTCGCCTCCACCACCGACCGCCCCACCACCTGGCGGGTCGGCCTGCTCACCACGACCGTGCTGACCGGCACCGCCATGGCCGCCGGCTCCCTGCCCTGGTACGCCCAGGAGAACCTCGGCATCGTGGCCTGGGCCGGTATCGGCGCCACCGCGGGCGACGCCGTCCGCAGCCGCCGCGCCTTCATCCAGGCCATCCGCGAACGCGCCGAACGCGCCGAACGCACCCGCGAGGAGGAGGCCCGCCGCCGGGTCGCCGAGGAACGCCTGCGCATCGCCCGGGACCTGCACGACGTCGTCGCCCACCACATCGCCCTGGTCAACGTCCAGGCCGGCGTCGCCGCCCATGTCATGGACAAACGCCCCGACCAGGCCAAGGAGGCCCTCTCCCACGTCCGGGAGGCCAGCCGCTCCGCCCTCAACGAGCTGCGGGCCACCGTCGGGCTGCTCAGACAGTCCGGCGACCCGGAGGCCCCCACCGAACCCGCCCCCGGCCTGGACCGCCTCGACGAACTCGCCGGCACCTTCCGCAACGCCGGACAGCGCATCGAGGTCGCCCGCACCGACCAGGGCACCGCCCTGCCCGCGGCCGTCGACCTGGCCGCCTACCGGATCATCCAGGAGGCCCTGACGAACGTGCAGAAGCACGCCGGGCCGCACGCCAAGGCCGAGGTCAGCGTCGTACGGGTCGGACCGAACATCGAGATCACCGTGCTCGACGACGGCAGCGGCGAGGACGCGGACCCGGGCAGCGGCGGCGGCCACGGCCTGCTCGGCATGCGGGAGCGCGTCAGCGCCCTGCGCGGCACCCTCACCACCGGTCCCCGCTACGGCGGTGGCTTCCGCGTCCATGCGATCCTGCCGGTCAAGAACCGCACACCGACCGGGGAGGACCCCGCATGACCATCCGTGTCCTGCTCGCCGACGACCAGGCGCTGCTGCGCAGCGCCTTCCGTGTACTCGTCGACTCCGAGCCCGACATGGAGGTGGTGGGCGAGGCGTCCGACGGCGCGGAGGCGGTGCGGATGACCAAGGAGCAGCACGCCGACGTCGTCCTCATGGACATCCGGATGCCCGGCACCGACGGTCTCGCCGCGACCCGCATGATCAGCGCCGACCCCGAACTCGCCGACGTCCGCGTGGTCATCCTGACGACGTTCGAGGTCGACGACTACGTCGTGCAGTCACTGCGCGCCGGCGCCTCCGGCTTCCTCGGCAAGGGCTCCGAGCCCGAGGAACTGCTGACCGCGATCCGGACCGCAGCCGGCGGCCAGGCCCTGCTCTCCCCGGCGGCCACCACCGGCCTCATCGCCCGCTTCCTCGCCCAGGACCCGGCCGACGACGGCGAGCGCGACCCGGCCCGCGCCGAGCGGCTCGACTCGCTCACCGGCCGGGAGCGCGAAGTGCTGGTCCAGGTCGCCGGAGGACACTCAAACGACGAGATCGCCGAGCGCCTGGAGGTCAGCCCGCTGACGGTGAAGACGCACGTCAACCGGGCCATGGCCAAGCTGGGTGCCCGGGACCGGGCCCAGCTCGTGGTCACCGCGTACGAGTCCGGCCTGGTCCGTCCAAGGGTGGAGTGAGCTCGACCCGGGTGTACTGCGCCCGGAGTATGCGCCGCATAAGGAAATGGACCTGGGGCCTACGAAACCCGGGTCTCCCATGGCTCAGGGTGTTAGGGCGGGTGCTCATCTGCGCGCTCGCTGCCGCTTCTGCCGCTAACAGAAGAGAGACCCTCACCCATGTCCTGGCTGTCGAAATTCAGCCTCGCGCAACGGGCCCTGATAGGGCTGATGTCGATCATCGCGCTCGTCTTCGGGGCGATCGCGATACCCCAGCTCAAGCAGCAACTGCTGCCCACCATCGAACTGCCCATGGTGTCCGTGCTGGCGCCGTATCAGGGCGCGTCACCTGACGTGGTCGAGAAGCAGGTCGTCGAACCCATCGAGGACAACCTCGAAGCCGTCGACGGCATCAGCGGCGTCACCTCCACCGCCAGCGAGGGCAACGCCGTGATCATGGCGTCCTTCGACTACGGCAACGACACCAAGCAGCTCGTCGCCGACGTCCAGCAGGCCGTCAACCGGGCCCGCGTCCAGCTCCCGGACGACGTCGACCCGCAGATCGTCGCCGGTTCCACGGACGACATGCCGACCGTCGTCCTCGCCGTCAGCTCCGACCGGGACCAGCAGGCCCTGGCCGACCAGCTCGACAAGACCGTCGTGCCGGACCTCAAGGACATCGACGGCGTCGGCCAGGTCACCGTCGACGGTGTGCGGGACCTCCAGGTCGCCGTCACCCCCGACAACGCGAAGCTCGCGAAGGCGGGCCTCACCCCGCAGTCCCTCATGCAGGCGCTCCAGGCGGGCGGCGCCACCGTCCCGGCCGGCTCCTTCGACGAGGACGGCGCCAACCGCACGGTCCAGGTCGGCGGCGGCTTCACCTCGCTGAAGCAGATCCAGGACCTGATGGTCACGGGCGAGCCCGGCAAGGGGAAGCCGGTGCGCCTCGGCGATGTCGCCACGGTGAAGCAGCAGGAGGCCCCGGCCGACTCCATCACCCGCACGGACGGCAAGCCCAGCCTCTCCGTCGCCGTCACCATGGACCGCGACGGCAGCGCGGTCGCGATCTCCGAGGCCGTCCAGGACAAGCTCCCCGACCTCCGCAAGGACCTCGGCTCCGGCGCCGACCTCACGGTCGTCAGCGACCAGGGCCCGGCGGTCTCGAAGTCCATCAAGGGCCTGACCACCGAGGGCGCGCTCGGTCTGCTCTTCGCGGTCCTGGTGATCCTGGTCTTCCTGGCCTCGATCCGCTCCACCCTCGTCACGGCGGTGTCCATCCCACTGTCGGTCGTCCTCGCCCTGATCGTGCTGTGGACCCGCGACCTGTCGCTGAACGTCCTGACGCTGGGCGCGCTGACGATCGCCATCGGACGTGTCGTCGACGACTCGATCGTGGTCCTGGAGAACATCAAGCGGCACCTCGGCTACGGCGAGGAGCGCCACTCGGCGATCCTCCAGGCCGTCCGTGAGGTCGCGGGCGCGGTGACGTCCTCGACGCTGACCACGGTCGCGGTGTTCCTGCCGATCGGCCTGGTCGGCGGCATGGTGGGCGAGCTGTTCGGCTCGTTCAGCCTGACGGTGACGGCGGCGCTGCTGGCGTCCCTGCTCGTCTCCCTGACGGTCGTTCCGGTCCTGTCGTACTGGTTCCTGCGTCCCCCGAAGGGCACCCCCGAGGACGCGGACGAGGCACGCCGGATCGCCGAGGAGAAGGAGACCAAGAGCCGCCTCCAGCGCATCTACGTCCCGGTCCTGCGCTTCGCGACCCGCCGCCGCCTCACCAGCGTGGCCCTCGCGATCGTCGTCCTCGTCGGCACGTTCGGCATGGCGCCCCTGCTCAAGACGAACTTCTTCGACCAGGGCGAGCAGGAAGTCCTCAACGTCAAGCAGGAGCTGAAGCCCGGCACCAGCCTGGCGGCGACCGACGCCGAGGCGAAGAAGGTCGAGCAGCTGCTCGCCGACACCAAGGGCGTCAAGGACTACCAGGTCACCATCGGTTCGTCCGGCTTCATGGCCGCCTTCGGCGGTGGCACGGACTCCAACCAGGCCTCGTACCAGGTGATGCTGGACGACTCGGTGCCGTTCGAGGACGTCCAGGACGACATCGAGAAGGGCCTGGCCGGCCTCAAGGGCATCGGCACGACCACCCTCGCCGCCGGTGACGGCTTCGGCAGCCAGGACCTCAGCGTCGTGGTGAAGGCCGCCGACGCCGATGTCCTGCGTACGGCGTCCGAGCAGGTCCGCAAGACGGTCGCCGAGCTCGACGACGTCACGGACGTCACCAGCGACCTGGCGCAGAGCGTGCCGCGCATCTCGGTGAAGGCCAACGACAAGGCGGCCGCGGCCGGCTTCAACGACCAGACCCTGGGCGCCGCCGTCGCACAGGCCATCCGCGGCACCAACGCGGCCAAGGCGACCCTGGACGACAGCGAGCGCGACGTCGTCATCCGCTCGGCGAAGCCCGCACAGACCCTGAAGCAGCTTCAGGACCTGCGCCTGGGCGCGGTGAAGCTCGGCGACATCGCGACGGTGAAGCAGATCGACGGTCCGGTCTCCATGACCCGGATCGACGGCCAGCGCGCGGCCACCATCTCCGCGAAGCCGACCGGTGACAACACCGGCGCGGTGAGCACCAAGCTCCAGTCCGAGATCAGCGCGCTGAAGCTCCCGGACGGCGCCACGGCGTCGATCGGCGGTGTCTCCGAGGACCAGGACGAGGCGTTCCTCAACCTGGGCCTGGCGATGCTGGCGGCCATCGCGATCGTCTTCATGCTGCTGGTCGGCACTTTCAAGTCCCTGGTCCAGCCGCTGATCCTGCTCGTCTCCATCCCGTTCGCGGCCACCGGCGCCATCGGACTCCTGGTGGCGACCGGCACCCCGATGGGCGTCCCCGCGATGATCGGCATGCTGATGCTGATCGGCATCGTGGTGACGAACGCGATCGTGCTGATCGACCTGATCAACCAGTACCGCAAGCAGGGCTACGGCGTCGTCGAGGCCGTCATCGAGGGCGGCCGCCACCGACTGCGCCCGATCCTCATGACCGCCCTGGCGACGATCTTCGCCCTGCTCCCGATGGCCCTCGGCATCACCGGCGAGGGCGGCTTCATCGCCCAGCCGCTGGCCGTGGTCGTGATCGGCGGCCTGGTCACGTCGACCCTGCTCACCCTCCTCCTGGTCCCGACGCTGTACGCGATGTTCGAACTCCGCAAGGAGCGCCGGGCGAAGAAGCGCGCGGCGAAGAAGGGCGGCCTTCCGAACCAGCGCACGGAGACGGCCGAGGAGCCGGAGCCGGCGCAGGTCTGACCCGCGTACGACGATCCTCGTACGACACAGGAGGCCCCACCCGGACACCGGGTGGGGCCTCCGTCGTGCGGAAGACCCGCTACGGCAGCGCCAGCATCCGCTCCAGCGCCAGCTTCGCGAACGCCTCCGTCTCCTTGTCCACCTCGATGCGGTTGACGAGGTTGCCCTCGGCCAGGGACTCCAGGGCCCAGACCAGGTGGGGGAGGTCGATGCGGTTCATCGTGGAGCAGAAGCAGACCGTCTTGTCGAGGAAGACGATCTCCTTGCCCTCCGGTGCGAAACGGTTCGCCAGGCGGCGGACCAGGTTCAGCTCCGTGCCGATGGCCCACTTGGAGCCGGCCGGGGCGGCCTCCAGGGCCTTGATGATGTACTCCGTCGAACCGACGTAGTCCGCCGCGGCCACGACCTCGTGCCTGCACTCGGGGTGGACCAGGACGTTCACGCCCGGGATGCGCTCGCGCACGTCGTTCACCGAGTCGAGGCTGAAGCGGCCGTGCACCGAGCAGTGACCGCGCCACAGGATCATCTTCGCGGCCCGCAGTTCCTCGGTCGTCAGCCCGCCGTTCGGCTTGTGCGGGTTGTAGAGGACGCAGTCCTCCAGGGACATGCCCATGTCCCGCACGGCGGTGTTGCGGCCGAGGTGCTGGTCGGGAAGGAAGAGGACCTTCTCGCCCTGCTCGAAGGCCCAGTCCAGGGCCCGTTTCGCGTTCGAGGAGGTGCAGATCGTGCCGCCGTGCTTGCCCGTGAACGCCTTGATGTCGGCGGACGAGTTCATGTACGAGACGGGCACGACCTGCTCGGCTATACCGGCCTCGGTCAGCACGTCCCAGCACTCGGCGACCTGCTCGGCCGTCGCCATGTCGGCCATCGAGCAGCCGGCGGCCAGGTCGGGCAGGACCACCTTCTGGTCGTCGGACGTCAGGATGTCCGCCGACTCCGCCATGAAGTGCACGCCGCAGAACACGATGTACTCGGCCTCCGGGCGGGCGGCCGCGTCCCGGGCCAGCTTGAACGAGTCACCCGTCACGTCGGCGAACTGGATGACCTCGTCGCGCTGGTAGTGGTGGCCGAGCACGAAGACCTTGTCCCCGAGCTTCTCCTTCGCCTTGCGGGCGCGCTCCACCAGGTCCGGGTCGGACGGCGAGGGCAGGTCGCCGGGACACTCCACGCCGCGCTCGCTCCTGGGGTCGGCCTCACGGCCGAGGAGCAGCAGGGCAAGGGGCGTCGGCTGTACGTCGAGCTCCTGGGTCTGGGCGGTGGTCACGACACGCACCCTTTCTGTTTCTGCGACTTTTCGTCGATTTGACGCTATCTATCATAACCGCTTCACGTCACTTTGACGATGGCCATAGCGTCTGTGTGACGTGAATCCCGACGAGCCGTCGTTCATTCCCGGGAACACCGGGAAAGAGCCGTTTTCCGGTTCCCGGCGTGTGTGCGAGCATGAAACCGAGCCGTAAATCGAGCGTCCGGCCCGGAATGAATCCGCGGCCCCGCCGGTTGGACCCGTCGGCAAGCAGTCTCCGTACAACCCGGGAGAGATGTAGATGTCCGTATCGGACGAGACCACCACCGTCAGCGACGGCATCATCCTGACCGACGCCGCCGCGGACAAGGTCAAGACCCTGCTCGACCAGGAAGGCCGCGACGACCTCGCGCTGCGCGTCGCCGTCCAGCCCGGCGGCTGCTCCGGCCTGCGCTACCAGCTCTTCTTCGACGAGCGTTCCCTCGACGGCGACGTCGAGAAGGACTTCGGCGGTGTGAAGGTCGTCACCGACCGCATGAGCGCCCCGTACCTCGGCGGTGCCACGATCGACTTCGTGGACACGATCGAGAAGCAGGGCTTCACGATCGACAACCCGAACGCGACCGGCTCCTGCGCCTGCGGCGACTCCTTCAGCTGAGCCTGCCGGGCCGCCACCGGCGGCAGCGGACATGAGGAAGGCGGCGGCCCCCTCCGAC
>NZ_JBSHKH010000112.1:0-27440 GCF_053643595.1 Streptomyces sp. NPDC055506
CACGGACGCCGTCCGTTCGGGTCGGCGCCCGCCGCACGACACACCGGCTCGGCGCCGGATCCGGGGCGGCGCTCGGCGATGCCGTTCACGCCGGGTCGGCGCGGCCGGTGTGGCGCGACTGACCGTCTGCGTCGTGCTTTGACGCCGGCGTAACGACACCCCGGCTTGGGGCCGGATCCCGGGGCGGTGCTCGGCGATGCCGTCCGTGCCGGGTGGCGGGTGGCCGGTGCGGCGCGGTCGGCGCGACCGGCCGCGTGCGTCGTGCCTTGGCGTCGGCGTAGCGACACCCCTGCTTGGCGCCGGATCCCGGGGTGGCGCCCGGCGGTGCCCTCCGCGCCAGGTCGGCGGGCGGACGGCGCGGCGTGGCCGACCTGGGCCAGCACGACTGACCGCGTGCGCCGTGCCTTGCCGCCGGCGTAACGACACACCGGCTTGGCGCCGGACCCCCGGCGGTGCTCGGCGATGCCGTCCGCGCCAGGTCGGCGGATTGGCCGGTGCGACCGACCGACCGCGCGTGTCGCGCCCGAGGCGACATCCCCCGGCCGCCGACGCGCCTGCGTGAGGGCGTGGGAACGGGTGGGCGGGGCTCCCGCGCTCCCGCGCGCGTCGCGCCCTCCCGGAGCCGGACTCACCAACGCGTCGGCGGCGGGGCCGTCAGGTGTTCCGCCAGTCTTGACACTCTGTCCCGGAAGCGGCGGCGGCTCCGGGGGGCCGGGAGGGCGTTCTCTCCGGCTGCCGCGCTGACCAGGTGCTGGACCGTGTCCAGGTCCAGTTCCGAGCCGGCGGGGACGGCCAGGGACTCGTGGGACATCGCCGGCAGTTCGCCCGCGTCGGGGCCGAGGGCCAGGACCGTCGCTCCGGCGCGCCGGGCGTCGGACACGCGTTCAAGGAGTGGCGCGGCAGGCCCCTCGGGAGACACCACCAGGAGCGTCTCGCCCCGCCGGGCCGCCTCCAGCCGTCCCAGACCGACCGCGAGATGCGCCGGGTCGCAGGGGCGCGCGTCGTGCCGTACCAGCGTCGGGGCCAGCTCCGGGGTGCCCGACCACGCGGCCTCGTCCACCAGGTGCGCGGCCAGGTGCCACGGCTCGTACTCCGGCGTGCCGACGAGCAGCAGCCCGCCCCCGTGCGACACCACCGAACCCCGCAGCGCCCCGGCGAACCGCCGCGTGGCGCCCAGCCACTCGGTCCCGGCGAGCACTTCCCGTAGCAGCGCGACCCGTACGGCATCCATGCGACCGCATCCTGCCCCGACCGGTCACTCGTGATGTGGAATTCACCACGAATTCGCCCGGCTTGGGCACAGGGACCGGTCACGCGTGCCGCTGTCGAACGACCGGAGGAGCCCGCCGATGACCGAGACCAGCGTCCCTTTCCGCGCCGGCCGCGAGGGATACGCCAGCTTCCGGATCCCCGCCGTCGTCGCCACCGGCACCGGCACCCTGCTCGCTTTCTGCGAGGGCCGGGTCGGCTCCCGGGACGACTTCGGGCACATCGACGTCGTCCTCAAACGCTCCACGGACGGCGGCCGCACCTGGGGCCCGCTCCAGGTCGCCGCGGAGAACGGCGACGCCCTCGCCGGCAACCCGGCCCCCGTCGTCCTCGACACCGGCCGCGTCCTGCTCGTGCACGTCCGCAACGCGGCCCTCGCCACCGAGGACGCCATCCGGCGCGGCAAGGTCAGCGCGGCGGACGGGCGCCGCGTCTGGGTGCGGCACAGCGACGACGAGGGCCTCACCTGGTCGGCGCCGAAGGAGATCACCCAGGAGACGAAGAAGCCGCAGTGGCGCTGGTACGCCACCGCCCCCGGCCACGCGATCCAGCTGAGCACCGGCCGGATCGTCGTCCCCGCCAACCACTCCCTGCCGCCCACCGGCACGGACAACGGCACCGAGGGCAAGTACAACGGCGGCCACTGCCTGCTCAGCGACGACCGCGGCGCGACCTGGCGCATCGGGTACGTCGACGACAACACCGACGGCTACATCAACGCCAACGAGACCACCGCCGCCGAACTCCCCGACGGCCGCGTCTACTTCAACACCCGTAACGACTCCACCTCGCCCGGCACTCGCGCCGACGCCCACTCCGCGGACGGCGGACAGACCCTGGTGAAGCCCTTCCGCCCGCAGGCCGGTCTCGCCGCCCCGGTCTGCGAGGCGAGCGTCCTGCAACTCCGCGACCCCGATGTGCTCCTCTACTCCGGCCCCGCCGACCCGGGCTTCCGTGCCCTGATGACCATCCGCGCCTCCACCGACGGCGGCACCACCTGGCGCCCGGCGTTCACGGTGGACGGCCTGCCCGCCGCGTACTCCGATCTGGTCCGCGTCGACCCGGACACCGTGGGGCTGTTGTACGAGACCGGCGACTTCTCCGCCTACGAGACGATCACCTTCCGGCGGGTGCCCCTGACCGAGCTGACCTGAACCGCCCGGGGTACCGGCGCGGACGTAGAGTCGGGGCCATGACCTCTACCGACAGTGCTGCCACCGACAACGCCCAGAAGGCCCCCGCCAAGGACCCCTGGGACCTGCCCGACGTCTCCGGACTCGTCGTCGGTGTGCTCGGCGGAACCGGGCCCCAGGGCAAGGGCCTCGCCTACCGGCTCGCCCGGGCCGGCCAGAAGGTGATCATCGGCTCGCGGGCCGCCGAGCGCGCCCAGGCGGCGGCCGGGGAACTCGGGCACGGCGTCGAGGGCGCCGACAACGCCGAGACCGCGCGTCGCAGCGACATCGTGATCGTCGCCGTGCCGTGGGACGGCCATGGCAAGACCCTCGAATCCCTGCGCGAGGAACTGGCCGGCAAGCTCGTCGTCGACTGCGTCAACCCGCTCGGCTTCGACAAGAAGGGCGCCTACGCGCTCAAGCCCGAGGAGGGCAGCGCCGCCGAGCAGGCCGCCGCCCTGCTGCCGGAGTCCCGGGTCACGGCCGCCTTCCACCACCTGTCGGCCGTGCTGCTCCAGGACCCGGAGATCGAGGAGATCGACACCGATGTGATGGTGCTCGGCGAGGTGCGGGCGGACGTCGAGATCGTCCAGGCGCTGGCCGGCCGTATCCCCGGTATGCGCGGCATCTTCGCGGGGCGGCTGCGCAACGCCCACCAGGTGGAGTCGCTGGTGGCGAACCTGATCTCCGTGAACCGCCGCTACAAGGCACACGCCGGGCTGCGCGTCACCGACGTGTGAGCGGATGAGGCGGATGGGGGACACTGGACGGCACCAGCAGTGTCCCCCGACAGGAGCCGACCGCCATGCCCCGCCTCGCCACCTACGCCTCGATCGTCTGCGTCCTCTCCGTGGCCGCCGCCGTGGTCTCCTTCGTGCAGGGCAGCTGGCTGGGGATCGTCTGGGTGCTGCTCGCCGGACTGTCGTCGAACATGACCTGGTACTACCTGCGGCGCACCAGGGCCCAGAAGTCGGTCACGCACTGACCGCTTCCGTCACGGAGCCGCCTGGCAGAACTCGTTCGAGCCCTGCCAGAAGCGGTACAGCTCCTGACCGCAGTACGTCTCGAAGTCGCTGATCTGCAGAGACTTCAGAATCGTGTCGATCACGTCGAAGAACACGCCGTTCACCGCCGGCAGCCACAGCAGCGCGAACACGAACAGCAGGCCGAACGGCGCGAACGGCTCCACCTGGCGCCGGATCTTGTACGACAGCCACGGCTCGATCACGCCGTAGCCGTCCAGGCCCGGCACCGGCAGGAAGTTCAGCAGCGCGGCCGTCACCTGGAGCAGGGCGAGAAAGGCCAGCGCGAGCCGGAAATCGCTCGGCACGCCGTCCAGGGCGTCCAGCCAGAACGGGGCCGTGCACACGATCGCGAACAGCACGTTCGTCAGCGGACCCGCCGCCGAGATCAGACTGTGCCGCCAGCGCCCCTGGATGCGCCCCCGCTCGATGAAGACCGCGCCGCCGGGCAGGCCGATCCCGCCCATGATCACGAAGATCACCGGGAGCACGATGCTCAGCAGCGCGTGCGTGTACTTCAGCGGGTTCAGCGTGAGATAGCCCTTCGCGCCGACCGAGATGTCGCCGCTGTGCAGGGCGGTGCGCGCGTGCGCGTACTCGTGCAGACACAGGGAGACGATCCAGGCCGCCGTCACGAAGAGGAACACGGCGACGCCGGGCTGCTCCGCGAAACCGGTCCAGGTCGCCCAGCCCGTGACCGCCGTCACGGCCATGATCCCGACGAACACGGGACTGATCCGCCGCTCGCTGTGGCGGCTGGTGGCGGTGGTCATGGGGCTCCCTGCACTCTTCGGACACGCGATGGGACTGCCCGACCGTACCGGGCGCACGGGGAAAACGTCTCGCGCGGGGCGGTCGGTTCCGGAGAGGGTGGGGGCATGGGGCTCTGGCACGTGTTCTACGCGGACTGGCAGATGGAGTGCTGCGGCACGCCGTTCTCGGTGGGGGACGAGGTGAACTGGCCCCTGCTGCTCCTGGACGCGGACGACGCGTACGGCGGCGGCTGGCACGACCAGCTCACCGAGGTCGCCGGGCCGGTGGAGCACGTGGGCGGCGTCCGGGTGGTGCGGGAGGAGACGGGCCTCACGGTGGCACTGGGCGGGGAGCCCCAGGGGTGGATCAGGTCGGTCGGGCTGCTCTCCGTCGAGCGGCACGGCGCGTCCTGGCCCCAGGTCACCGGGCGGGTACGGGCCGTGCACGTGGTCACCCAGGGCTACGCCGAGACCCCACCCGGCTCGCGCTCCTGGGAACCGGTCCCGGGCGAGCGGCGCCTGAGGGCGGTCGACCAGTGCCCGAAGTGGTTCGCCGACGATGCCGCGGAGCGGGGACACCGGCGGAGGGAGTCGGGGGTGGTGGTGACCCTGGAGTCGCTGAGCCAGGCACCGGGGGAGCGCGGCTGAGTGTCGCCCCCGCCCGCCGCGCCGTAGAAACCGTGTGACCCGTGCTCGTACCACCGGAGACAATGGACCCCGTGCGCTACCGCATCCTCGGCACCACGCAGGCGCTCCGCACCGACGGCACGGTCGTTTCGGTGGGCGGGGCGCGGTTGCGTGCGCTGCTGACCGTGCTCGCTCTGCGGGCCGGCCGTACCGTGCCCGTGGGGCTGCTCGTCGACGAGGTGTGGGACGGTGCCCCGCCCGCCGACGGGCAGGCCGCGCTCCAGGCGCTGGTCGGGCGGTTGCGGCGGGCGCTCGGGGCGGACGCGGTCGCCTCCGCCGAGGGCGGGTACCGGCTGGCCGCCGCGCCCGACGACGTCGATCTGCACCGGTTCGAGCGGCTGGCCGGCGAGGGACTGCGGGCCCTGGCCGACGGCGACCCCGCCAAGGCCGCCGTGATCCTCGACGACGCCCTCGCCCTGTGGCGCGGCCCAGCCCTCGCCGACCTCCCCGACCGCACCGCCGAGGCGGCCCGCCTGGACACCCGCCGCCTGGACGTCCTGCGCGCCCGCCACACCGCCGCCCTCGCCCTCGGCCAGGCCGGGCAGTCCCTGCCGGAACTGACCGCCCTGTGCGACGGCCACCCCCTGGACGAACCCCTCCAGACCCTGCGCCTGCGCGCCCTGCGCGACGCGGGCCGCACGGCGGAGGCCCTGGACGCCTACGAGGAGGTCCGGCGGCTGATCGCCGACCGGCTGGGGGCCGACCCGGGGCCCGAACTGCGGTCCCTGCACGCGGAGTTGCTGAGCCTGGGGGACAGCCCCGTAGCCGCGACCGCCGCCGCGCCTCAGCCCGTCGGCAACCTGCGGGCCCGGCTCACCTCCTTCATCGGCCGTGAGAGCGACATCGAGACCATCCGCGGCGATCTCAGCACCGCCCGGCTGGTCACCCTGCTCGGGCCCGGCGGGGCCGGCAAGACACGGCTGTCGCAGGAGGCCGCCGAGACCGTACGGCCCGCCATGTCCGGCGGCGTCTGGCTGGCCGAACTCGCCCCGGTCGACGACCCCGCCGCCGTACCGGAAGCCGTGCTCACCGCCGTCGGCGCCCGCGAGACCGTGCTGTACGGCGCCGGCGCCGAGGGCATCCGGGCCGCCGTCGCCGACCGGCTCGACGACCCCGTCGAGCGGCTCGCCGAGCACTGCTCCCGCCCCGGCATGCTGCTGATCCTCGACAACTGTGAGCACGTCGCCGACGCCGCCGCACGGCTCGCCGAGGAACTGCTGGAGCGCTGCCCGGGGCTCACCGTGCTCGCCACCAGCCGTGAACCCCTGGGGGTGCCGGGGGAGTTGCTGCGGCCCGTGGAGCCGCTGCCCGAGCCGGTCGCGCTGCGGCTGCTCGCCGACCGGGGCGCGGTGGCCCGGCCCGGCTTCCGCGTCCAGGACGACCCCGAGGCGTGCGCCGAGATCTGCCGGCGCCTCGACGGCCTGCCCCTGGCCATCGAACTCGCCGCCGCCCGGCTGCGGATGCTCACACCCCGCCAGATCGCCGACCGGCTCGACGACCGCTTCCGCCTGCTCACCTCCGGCAGCCGCACCGTCCTGCCCCGCCAGCAGACCCTCAGGGCCGTGGTCGACTGGTCCTGGGATCTGCTCGACGAGGACGAACGGGACGTCCTGCGGCGGCTGTCGGTGTTCGCGGGCGGCTGCGACCTCCCGGCCGCCGAGGCGGTGTGCGGGCCGGTCGCCCTGGAGGCGCTCGGCTCGCTCGTCGACCGCTCCCTGGTCGTGGCCTCCCCGCCGGGCGAGTCGGCCGACGGCGAGATGCGCTACCGGCTGCTGGAGACCGTCGCCGAGTACGCCGCCGAGCGGCTGGACGAGGCCGGACAGCGCGCCGCCGCGGAGCGCGCCCATCTGACGTACTTCCGTGAACTCGCCCGTGTCACCGACCCGTTGCTGCGCGGCCCCGGCCAGCTCGCCGCCATCCACCGGCTCGAGCGGGAGTACGAGAACCTGCGCACCGCCCTGCGGCACGCGGTCGCCCTGCGCGACGAGCAGGAGGCGCTCTGCCTGGCGCTGTCCCTCGTCTGGTACTGGCAGATGCGCGACCTGCGCATCGAGGCCCGCAACTGGTGCCGTGAGGTCATGGCCCTCGGCCCCGACCCCTTCACCGAGCCCGTCCGCCGCGCCGTAGCCGTCTGGCAGCGCTGCACCGACGCACCGCCCCCGATGACCGGCGAGGTCCTTCTGGAGGCCCGGCGGGGTGTCCACCTGGCCCATCTCGCCTGTATGGACACCGAACTGGACGCCTGGCAGAGCCCCGAGGCCCAGCGGAAGCTGCGGACCATCGCCCAGACCTACGAGCCCGGCCTCCCGCAGAACTGCCGGCTCCCCGGCCTGCTCTGGTTCTTCGCCGTGATGCTGACCGGCGACATGGACCGGCTGCGCGTCATCATGGAAGCGGCCATCCGCACCTGCCGGGAGACCCCCGGCTTGGAGTGGGAGCTGGCCTCCGGTCTCCAGATGCGGGCCAACTTCCTCGCCAACCGCACCGACTGGGCGGGTGACGCCGCCCGGGACGCCGACGAGTCGCTGGAGATCTACCGGAGCCTCGGCGACGCCTGGGGCACCGCCGAAGCCCTCTCCGCACGCGCCGAGGCCCATGAGCGCAGGGGCGACTACCACCTGGCCGCCGCCGACTACGAGGCGGCCATCGCGCACGCGGAAGGCGTCGGCGCCCGCGCCCAGGCGGCCGTCCTCGGTGCCCGGCTGGGCAGCACACTGCTGGAGGCCGGCGAGGGCGAGCGCGGCGAGCGGCTGCTGCGCGAGGTGATCGCACAGCGCGAGGACTCGCACAGCGAGGCCATGCCCGCCGCCCGGCTGTTCCTGGCCGTCTGGCTCGGCATGACGGGCCGCGTCCCCGAGGCTCGTGAGCACCTGCGGCGGCTGCGCCAGGACTTCCGTATCGCCCACTTCGTCGTCTTCGACGCGTTCATCCTGGGCGCGGAGGCCTGGCTGGACTCCGTGGAGGAGCGCCACGAGGAGTGCCTGGACCGGATCCGCAGGGCTCTGGAGCGGGCCGGCGACCCGCTCTCGACGGCCATCGCGCCCCATATGCGCTCGCTGTACCTGGCCGTCGCCGCCGGTTCCCTGGCCGGCCTCGACGGCGGGCACCGCGCCCGGGACGCGGCCCGCTGCCTCGGTGCCGCCCGTGTCCTGCTGCCGCCCGGCCATGTCGCCGTCCGGCAGGAGCGCGAGGCGCACGCGCAGGCGGAGCGGCGGGCCCGGGCGGTGCTCGGCGACGCCGCTTACGAGAGCGCGTACGCGGAAGGCGGCGGCCTCTCCCCCGAGGAGGCCACCGCCCTGGTCTGACACGAGGCGGCCCCGCGGTCAGCTCTTGGTGCGGAACTTGTGGATCGCGATCGGCGCCATCACCGCCGTGATCGCGACCGACCAGCCGAGCGTCACCCACAGATCGTGCGCGACCGGCCCGCCGACCATCAGGCCGCGCGCGGCGTCCGCCAGCGTGGACAGCGGGTTGTAGTCGGTGAAGGCCTGCAGCCAGCCCGGCATCGAGGTCGTCGGCGCGAAGATCGACGAGCCGAACTGGAGCGGGAACAGCACCAGGAAGCCCATCGCCTGCACGGACTGCGCGCTCTTCATGATCACGCCCAGGGTGAGGAACACCCACATGATCGACGAGGCGAACGCGGTGGACAGGGCCATGGTCGCGAGCAGACCGAGCCAGTTGGTGATCTCGAACCCGACCGCGACGGCGACGATCATCAGCACGGCGGTCGCGAACAGCATCCGCAGCAGCTCCACCGAGATCTTCGCGAAGAGCACCGAGCCCCGCCCGATCGGCAGGGACCGGAAGCGGTCCATGACGCCGGAGTTGAAGTCCTGGCTGAAGCCGGTGCCGACGCCCTGGGACAGCGTCATGCTCATCATCGCGATCATGCCGGGGATCACGTACTGCACGTACTGGTCCTGTCCGCCGCCCAGCGCCTGCCCGATCGAGCCGCCGAACACGAACACGAACAGCAGGGTGAAGATGACCGGCATCAGCAGCGCGTCGGCCATCGACTCCGGGTCCTTGCGGATCCACAGCAGATTGCGGCGTACCAGGGCCCCCGTGTGGCGCAGGTGCGCGCGCGGCGAGATACGGGCGTCCGCCTCGCCTTCGTGGAGGGGTGCGGTGGCGGCGCTCATACGGCGACCTCCTGACGGTCGTCGGCGGGCACGGTGTCCTGCGGGGCACTGGCGCGGTGGCCGGTGAGGGACAGGAACACCTCGTCCAGGCTGGGCAGTTCGGTGGTGATGGAGGAGAGCGTGATGCCGCGCGAGGTGACGGCGCCGACCACGGCGGTCAGCTGCTCGTCGCTGAGGATCGGCACGAGGACGTCGCCCCGGTCGGTGTCCACGGTCGTGGTGGCGAGCCCGGTGATCCCCAGCTCGTCCAGCGCGGCGGCGAGCGGCCGCAGATGCTCCGGATCGGCCGGGCGTATCCGCAGCGCACGGCCGCCGACCTTCGCCTTCAGCTCCTCGATGGCACCGCCCGCGATGACCTGCCCGCGGTCGACGACCGTCAGCTCCGTGGCGAGCTGCTCGGCCTCCTCCATGTACTGCGTGGTGAGCAGCACGGTGACGCCGTCGCCGACCATGCGCTTGACCTCGTCCCACACCTCGTTGCGGGTGCGCGGGTCGAGCCCGGTGGTCGGCTCGTCCAGGAAGAGCACGGCCGGCCGGCCGATCATCGAAGCGGCCAGGTCCAGCCGCCGCCGCATGCCTCCGGAGTACGTCGCCGCGGGCCGTTTGGCGGCCTCGGTGAGCGAGAAGCGCTCCAGCAGTTCGTCGGCCCGGCCCCGGGCGCTCTTGCGCGGCAGATCGAGCAGCCGCCCGATCATGTACAGGTTCTCCCAGCCCGAGAGCTTCTCGTCCACGGAGGCGTACTGCCCGGTGAGCCCGATCACCCGGCGCAGCTGCCGGGGCTGCCGTACGACGTCGTAGCCGGCGACGGTGGCCCGGCCCGTGTCGGGGGCGAGCAGCGTGGACAGGATCCGCACCAGGGTCGTCTTCCCGGCCCCGTTCGGGCCGAGCACCCCCATGACGGTGCCCTCCCGCACGTCCAGGTCGACCCCGTCCAGTGCCTTGGTCTCTCCGTAGTGCTTCACCAGCCCCCGCACGGTGACCGCGGCGCCGCCGGCGTGTGTGTCGATTCGCGTCATGAGACAGACGGTCTCAGGGCCCACCGACAAACCACCGACAAGCAACCGACAGACCGGTGTCGGGCCCCGACACGGGAGCGGCCCGCCGACTGGGGGAAGATCGGCGGGCCGTCCGTGGTACCGCTGTGGCTCTAGTGGACGGAGTGCTCCTCCTGCGGGAACGTTCCGCCGACGACGTCCTCGGCGAACGCCTTCACCGCGTTGCCCATGACCTCACGCAGGTCGGCGTACTGCTTCACGAACTTGGGGACGCGCCCGCCGGTCAGACCCAGCATGTCGGTCCACACCAGCACCTGAGCGTCGGTCTCGGGGCCGGCCCCGATCCCCACCGTCGGAATCTGCAGCACCCGCGTCACCTCGGCCGCCAGTTCCGCCGGGACTAGCTCCAGCACCACCGCGAACGCGCCCGCGTCCTGCACGGCCTTCGCGTCCCGCAGCAGCTGCTGGGCAGCCTCCTCGCCCCGCCCCTGCACGCGGTAGCCCATCGCGTTGACGGACTGCGGGGTCAGGCCGATGTGCGCCATGACCGGGATGCCGGACTCGACGAGCAGCCGGATCTGCTCGTGCGACCGCTCGCCCCCTTCCAGCTTCACGGCCTGCACGCCCGCCTCCTTCACCAGCCGGGTCGCCGAGCGCAGCGCCTGCACCGGACCCTCCTGGTAGGAGCCGAAGGGCAGGTCGCCGACGATCAGGGCGCGCGAGGTGCCCCGTACGACCGCCGCCGACAGCATGGTCATCTCGTCGAGGGTGACGGGCACGGTCGACTCGTACCCCAGGTGGCAGTTGCCCGCCGAGTCGCCGACGAGCATGACCGGGATGCCGGCCTCGTCGAAGACGGACGCGGTCATCGCGTCGTAGGCGGTGAGCATGGGCCACTTCTCGCCCCGCTCCTTGGCGGCGGCGATGTCGCGCACGGTGATACGGCGGGTGCCCTTGCCCCCGTACAGCGTCTTGGCGCTCCGGGCAGCCGAAAGCTGCGTCATTGCACGGCTCCTCACACGTCATCTCGAGGCGCCCTGACGGCGTCCCCGGACCACGTCCATGGTGGCACCTCGTGCCAGTCAGGGCTAGGGGAGCCCCTGTGAGTTCCGACCCGGCGCCCCGAGCACAGGGCGCGTAAGAGCTCGGTAAAGGTATTCCAATACGAGACGGTCTCGTATCGAAATGGTTCTACGCTCGACGGCATGACTACTCCTGCCGACCGCGCCGCCCCCACCGGCCCCCGGATACCGGAAGCGGTGCACCGGCGCCGCTGGGCGATTCTCGGTGTGCTGATGCTCAGCCTGCTGATCGTCGTCCTCGACAACTCGATCCTGAACGTCGCCATCAAGACGATCTCCACCCCGGCCCCGACCGGCCTGGGTGCCACGCAGAGCGAGCTGGAGTGGGCGATCAACGCCTACACCCTCGTCTTCGCGGGCCTGCTGTTCACCGCCGGGCTGCTCGGCGACCGGCTCGGCCGCAAGAAGGTGCTGCTCGGCGGCCTCGCCGTCTTCGGCATCGGCTCCGCGCTCGCCGCGTTCTCCGGCTCGCCGGGGGAGCTGATCGCCTTCCGGGCCGTGATGGGCCTGGGCGCCGCGTTCGTCATGCCCGCCACCCTCGCCGTCCTCATGAACGTCTTCGAGCGCGAGGAGCAGCCGAAGGCCATCGGCATCTGGGCCGGCGGTGTCGGCCTCGCCATCGCCATCGGGCCCATCACCGGCGGCGTGCTCCTCGACCACTTCTGGTGGGGCTCGGTCTTCCTCATCAACGTGCCGATCGTGCTGCTCGCCCTCGCGCTGATGCTGTGGCTGGTGCCCGACTCCCGCGACCCGAAGCCGGGCCGTGTCGACCCCGTCGGAGTCGTGCTCTCCGTCGTCGGCCTGGTCCTCCTCGTCTACGGCATCATCAAGGGCGGCCAGCTCGCCGACTTCACGGACGCCACCGTGCTGTCCACGATCGGCGCCGGCCTCGCCGTCCTCGTCGCCTTCGTGGTGTTCGAGAAGCGCAGCGACCATCCGTCCATCGACGTCACGTACTTCAAGAACAAGGTCTTCTCGGCCGCCATCGCCGCCATCGCGCTGGTGTTCTTCGCCCTGATGGGCGTGACCTTCTTCTCGGTCTTCTACACCCAGAGCGTGCGCGGCTACTCGCCGCTGCAGACCGGCCTGCTGATGCTGCCGCTGGCCGCCGCCCAGATGATCTTCGCGCCGAGGGCCCGGCTGCTGGTCGACCGCTTCGGCAACAAGGCCACCACGACCGCCGGAATGCTGGTCATCGCCGCGATGCTGGCCGCCTTCGCCACCCTCGACGCGGACACACCCATCTGGATCCTGGAGGTCATCTTCTTCCTCATGGGCACCGGCATGGCGCACATCATGACCCCGGTCAGCGTCGTCATCATGCAGGCCCTGCCCCGCGAGAAGGCCGGCTCGGCCTCCGCGCTCAGCAACACCTTCCGGCAGGTCGGCGGCGCCCTCGGCATCGCCGTCCTCGGCTCGGTGCTGTCCACGGCGTACCGCACCGGCATCGACGACAGGCTCGGCGTGCTGCCGCCCGCCCTCCGCCACACCGCGGGCGAGTCCATCGAGGCCACGCTCGGCGTCGCGGCCAAGCTCGGCCCCGAGGGCAAGTCCCTCGTCACCCCCGCCTACGACGCCTTCCTGCACGCGATGCACATCACCGCCCTGTGGGGCGCGGGCGTCGCCCTGATCGGCACGGTCGTCGTGGCGCTGTTCCTGCCCGGGAAGCCCCCGGCACCCGAGCAGGGGGAGGAGGAGAAGGAGTTGTCGGACGCGCGGTCGTGACCCTGCGCGACAATGCATCTCCCCAGCCAGCGAAGGACGGAGCGACGTGAGCCTCGCCGAACGGCACCCCCCGAACGACGGCCCCCCGAGGGGCCGCCCCAGAAGCGAGGCCGTCGAACGCGCCATCATCGAGGGCGTGATGAGGCTCCTTGAGGAGGGCGTGCCCCTCGCGGAGCTGTCCATCGAGCGCGTCGCCCGCACCGCCGGCGTCGGCAAGGCCACCATCTACCGCCGTTGGAGCGGCAAGGACGAACTCTTCGTCGACGTCCTGCGCGCCGCCGAACTCCCCGACCCGCCGCTCCCCGGCACCTCCATGCGGGACGACCTCGTGGTCCTGCTGGAACAGGTTCGGCGGCGGGGCCTGGCCAGCCGCTCTTCGGCGATCCTGCACAACGCGCAGGCTCAGATGAAGAGCAGCCCGAAGATCTGGGCGGCGTACCACGCCACCGTCATCGAGCCGCGCCGTCGGCGCGGTCTCGAGGTCCTGCGCCGCGGCCAGGAGAACGGCGAACTGCGCACGGACATCGACCTCGACCTGCTCAACGACCTGTTCGTCGGCCCGCTGCTCCTGCGCGCCGTCCTGCACCCGGACGCCGACCTGCCGGAGGGCCTCGCCGAACAGGTCGTCGATACGCTGCTCGAAGGGCTGCGTCCCGGCGGCTCACCGTCCGTCAGTTCGGTCCCGCGGCCGTCCTAGTGTGCGCGTTTCGTCACAGAGGGCGCTTTCACAGGCGGTGACCGGAACTCGCCGCGCGGACTCGTTCGTCCTCGCCCCCGTACGGCCGTCGACGGACGGCGGGAACGGAACGGATCATCCCCTAGGGTCGTAATGACACGGGGGCGATGGTGTGCACGGCAGGCAGTGAGGCGACGGTATGGCGCAGCAGGCGTACATGACGGAGACGGACAGCGGCGGCTCGGGACCCGAGCGCCGGGGAAACCGGCTTCGCCGCCTGTTCGACCGTATGACCGGCGGCCGGCGGGGCGACCCGAGGATGTGGCGGCGCGGTCTGTTCGTGGCCCTCAGCGCGGTGCTGCTGGCCGTGGTCATGCTGGTGCACTCGCACATCCCCAACACCATCGGCAATCTGGGCAGCCTCATCGAGACGTTCCTGCCCTGGCTGGGGCTCCTCGTCCCGGTGCTGCTCCTGCTCGCCGTCATCCGCAAGTCGGCGACCGCGCTGGTCGCGCTGCTGCTGCCGTCGCTGGTCTGGCTGAACCTCTTCGGCGGCCAGCTCAGCGACAAGACCGTCACCGGCGGCGACCTCACCGTGGCCACGCACAACGTCAACGCCGACAACCCGGACCCGGCAGGCACCGCCCGTGACGTGGCCGCCTCCGGCGCGGACGTACTGGCCCTGGAGGAACTGACGGCCTCCGCCGTCCCGACATACGAGAAGGCGCTGGCGTCGACCTACCGCTACCACTCGGTCGAGGGCACGGTCGGGGTGTGGAGCAAGTACCCGCTGACCGGTGTGCGGGCCGTCGACATCGACATGGGCTGGACCCGGGCGATGCGCGCCACCGTGACCGCCCCCTCCGGGCAGGTCGCGGTCTACGTCGCCCATCTGCCGTCGGTGCGCGTGAAGGTGGAGGCCGGCTTCACGGCCCGGCAGCGCGACAGGAGCGCGGAGTTCCTGGGCGAGGCCATCTCCCACGAGCCGCTGCGGAACGTCGTGCTCCTCGGCGACCTGAACGGCACCATGAACGACCGCGCGCTCAACGCCGTCACCTCCCAGATGCGCTCCACGCAGGGCGCGGCCGGCAACGGCTTCGGGTTCAGCTGGCCGGCGTCCTTCCCGATGGCGCGCATCGACCAGATCATGGTCAGGGGCCTGGATCCGGAGAGCTCCTGGACCCTGCCGGAGACGGGCAGTGACCATCTGCCGATCGCCGCCCGTGTGAAGGTCGCCACAGACGGCTGAGTAGGGCCGTAGGCGGAATAGCAGGCCTGAGAGACTTTGTTCCGTACTTGAACATACGAAAGTACGGATCCCCAGCAAGACTCGAAAGGCTTCCTCATGCCCCTGGCCCTGCTCGCCCTCGCCGTGGGCGCCTTCGGCATCGGTACCACCGAGTTCGTGATGATGGGGCTGCTGCCCGATGTCGCGGACGACCTGCACATCTCGATACCCAGCGCCGGCCATCTGGTGTCGGCGTACGCGCTGGGCGTCGTCATCGGCGCCCCCCTGCTGGCCGCGGTCACGGCCCGGATGTCCCGCCGCACGGTCCTGATCAGCCTGATGGGACTGTTCGTCGCGGGCAACGCCCTGTCGGCCCTCGCGCCCGACAACGGCTGGCTGCTGGCGGCCCGCTTCCTGAGCGGCCTGCCGCACGGCGCCTTCTTCGGTGTGGGCGCCGTCGTCGCGACGAACATGGTCGCCCCGGAGCGCAAGGCGCGCTCGGTCTCCCTGATGTTCCTCGGTCTGACGATGGCGAACGTCGCGGGTGTGCCCGTGGCGACCCTCATGGGCCAGAACCTCGGCTGGAGGGCGACCTTCCTCGGCGTCAGCGCCATCGGCCTGGCGGCGATCGCCGCGCTCGCGTTCCTGATCCCGCACGACCACGAGCACACCACCGCCAAGGGCCTGCGCGGCGAACTCGCCGCCCTGCGCTCCCTCCCGGTCTGGCTGTCGCTCGGTACGACGGTCGCCGGCTTCGGCGCCCTCTTCTCGGCGTACAGCTACATCACGCCGATGCTCACGGACGCCGCCGGCTACGCCGGTGCCAGCGTGACCCTGCTGCTGGCGCTGTTCGGCGTCGGCGCGACCGCCGGCAACCTGCTCGGCGGCCGGCTCGCCGACCACTCCCTGCGGGGCACGCTGTTCGGCGGCCTGGCCTCCCTCGTGGTGGTGCTGGCGTTCTTCCCGCTGCTGATGCGTACGGAGCTGACCGCGGCCGTCGCCGTGATCCTGCTCGGTATGGCGGCCTTCGCCACCGGCTCCCCGCTCCAGCTGATGGTCATGGAGAAGGCCGCCTCGGCCCCGTCCCTGGCCTCCTCCGCCAACCAGGCCGCCTTCAACCTGGCCAACGCGGGCGGCGCCTGGATCGGCGGCCTCGCCCTGGCCGCGGGCTTCGGGGTCACCTCCCCGGCCCTGGCTGGCGCGGCCCTGGCCGTCCTCGGCCTGGCCGTGGCGGCGGTGGCGTACACGGTGGACCGGCGCCGGGCGCCGGCCGCCGGGCGCGAGCGGATCGTGGCGAGCCACGTCCCGCAGGAGGCGGAAGCGGTGCGCCACTGACCGTTGCCGCTACCCCGGCGCGATGACTCGGGCGGCAGTCCGTGGGTCGGTCCCACGGGCTGCCGCTCTGTGTTTGTCAGTGGGTCTGGCGCCGCGCCGCGACCACCGCCGAACTGGTGGGCGTGGTGAGGACCTCGGTGGCGTCGAGGCCCGGATGGGTGAGGTAGAACAGCCGCAGCTCGTCCACCCGACCCTCGAACCTGGGCGGCCAGTCGGCCGACGGGGTGAAGTCGTCCAGGACGAGAATCCCACCGGGAGCGAGCAACTCGACGACCCGCCCGGGGTGGTCCCGCTTGCCCCCGCCGTCGCAGAAGAAGACGTCGAACGGGGCGTGTTCTTCGAGCAGCCGCCAGTCCCCGGTCAGCACACTCACACGGTCGTCGCCCGCGAAGACACCGGCCGCGCGCCGGGCCAGCTCCTCGTCACGCTCCACGGTGACGAGACGGGCACCGGCCCCGAGCCCACTGTGCAGCCAGGCGGTCTCACGCCCGAGCCGGTGCCGCTCTCGGCGACGACCCCGTGCGGCTTCGAGGCGGCGGCCATGCGGAGCAGCCTGCCCACCTCGGGGATGCAGCTCTTCTTGAACCCGGCCTCGGCGGCGAGACGCTCCGCGACGCCCACCCGGTCCGGAACCCCACGATCTGCCACGATCAGCCCCCTCACGGTGCGCCAGACGCTACCTGACTCGCTGTCAGCGCGCCGACCAGTTGATCGAGTCCGTCGAACAGCCCGTCGAAGTCGTCCGAGCGCGTCGGCGGATCCCCGGCCGGCCGGCGGACGTAGGCGGTCCGCATGCCAGCCGCCTGCGCTCCGCGCAGGTCCCAGGCGTGCGTGGCCACCATGAGGACGCGCTCCGGTGGGCATCCGGCGGTGTCGACGGCGAGCCGGTAGACCTCCGGTGCGGGCTTGTAGGCGTGGACTGCCTCGGCGGACAGGGCCTGATGCCAGCACAGCTCCGCATGCCTGTTGAGTCGCAGCAGAGCGGTGCGACTGGCGTTGGAGAGCCCGACCACGGGGGACCGCTGCGCGAGCCGCTCCAGCCCGGCGACGGAGTCGTCCCACGGGGGCAGGCGCTGCCCCGCCGTGGCCAGCCGGGCGACGGCAGCCGGATCGGTGATCCCGGCCCGCTCGGCGACGAGCCGGGCGGCCTCCGCGTCGATGATCTCGGTGTTGGCATACGGGCGGTGCCCCTGCTCGATGCGCCGCTGCTCATGCTCGCAGTGCTGCTGCCACAGGCTGACCCATTCGTGGACGGCCGCCTCGTCGGCTGCGGGGGCCGCTTCGCGCATGGCCGCCCGAAGCCCACTGGACTCATCGACGAGCGTTCCGAGGACATCGAAGACGACGACCTCGATATCGCGGATCCCCCTCATAAGGCCTCCTGCGCTCACGTCTGTCGTCACCGCTTCAACCGGTGACGATGTTGCCCGGATGTCTCGTCACCGGTCAAGATGGTGACGTGGATTTCACCTTCGTGAGCGGCGACCCGGCCCTCGACCTGACCGGCACCGTGCTGAGCCGCCGGGACGAACCCGTCGACCTCCTGGCCGCGCCCGCGGATCTCGAACGGTGGGTGGCCGCGTGTGACGGGCTTCCCGACCGGGTGAGCGCCGACAGGCGGAACTTCGCGTCGGCGCTGTCCTTGCGAGAGGCGCTCTACCAACTGGCTCTCGACCGCGTGCTCGACCGTCCCTTCGACCCGGGCAGTCTCGACCTCGTCAACGGCACGGCTGCCGGGCCGCCGTGCGCGATCGAGCTCGGCGACGCGGGCCTGCGCACTTCGGGGGACCTCCCCGCGGCACTGTCCCAACTGGCCCGGAGCGGAATCACCTTGCTGGCCGACCCCCACGCCTGCCTCAAGGAGTGCGGCCGCCCCGGCTGCACCCGCATCTACCTCGACCGGTCACGGGGTGCTCGGCGTGCTTGGTGCGGGATGGAGGAGTGCGGCAATCGCGTCAAGGCGGCGGCTTATCGGGCGCGGAGACGGGGGGCTGTCGACGCTGCGGGGCCTGTGGGAGCCCGCCCCGTACCCCTGCTCCTGTCGATCGTGCTCGCTGCCGGCGCGCTCACCGGCTGCGCGCTACAGGAACTCGCCAGGGACTGCGGGGGGACCGAGGACCGGGTGAAGGAGATGGCCGCGCTCGGCATCCTCGACTCCCGGCCCGCCGGGGCCACCGTCGCGCGGGGCTTCGAGAAGGCCGACGCCGGCTGCTGGGCGGACAGCGGCGATGTCTCGGTGTACGCCAACCGGACCTACGCCTTCCCCGGCACACGGGCCGAAGTCGCCGCACACTACCGGACGGCAGCGGAACGAGACGGATGGGCTCCGCCGGCCCGGGAAGCCTCGTCCGACGACCTGTGCTTCGCAAAGGAGGGGATGTCCCTGCGGATCGACTTCCTCACCGCCGAGGGCCTCGCGGAGGACGGCCACGGAAGCCGCCCCGACCTCACGGCCGGGGCGGGCTACTCGATCAGCGCCGACTCCTTCGTGAACAGCGGCGCCGAGGCGGGCTGCTAGAAGAGGCGGGCTGCTGGAAGAAGCGGGCTGCTGGAAGAGGCGGGCCGCTGGAAGTCGCGCCCTCAGAGCGACTCCCGCCACCCGTTGGTGATCGGCAGTCGGCGGTCCTTCCCGAAGCCCTTCGCCGAGATCTTCGTGCCCGGCGGGTACTGGCGCCGCTTGTACTCCGCCGTGTCGACCATGCGCAGTGTCTTCGTGACCAGCTCCCGGTCGTAGCCGGCCGCCACGATCTCGTCCGCGCCCTTGTCGTGGTCGACGTACAGGTCGAGGATCGCGTCCAGCACCGGGTAGTCGGGGAGCGAGTCCGTGTCGACCTGGCCCGGGCGGAGTTCCGCGCTCGGGGGCTTGGTGATGGAGTTCTCGGGGATCGGCGGGGTCTGGCCGCGCTCCCGGGCGGCCCGGTTGCGCCACTCCGCGAGACGGAAGACCGACGTCTTGTACACGTCCTTGATGGGGCCGTACGCGCCGACGGAGTCGCCGTAGAGCGTCGAGTAGCCCACCGCCAGCTCCGACTTGTTGCCGGGGGCCAGGACGATGTGACCCTCCTGGTTGGAGATGGCCATCAGGAGCGTGCCGCGCAGGCGCGACTGGAGGTTCTCCTCCGCCAGGCCCGTCAGGCCCAGCGAACCCATGTACGCGTCGAACATCGGCTCGATGGGCACGGTCCGGAAGTTCAGGCCCGTGCGGTGGGCCATCTCCGCCGCGTCGTCCTTGGAGTGGTCCGAGGAGTACTTCGACGGCATCGACACGCCGTACACGTTCTGCGCGCCCACCGCGTCGCACGCGATCGCCGCGACCAGCGCCGAGTCGATGCCGCCCGACATGCCGATCAGGACCGACTTGAAGCCGTTCTTCGCGACGTACGCCCGCAGGCCCACGACCAGCGCCGAGTAGACCTCCTCGTCGTCGTCCAGGCGGTCCGCGTAGCCACCGGAGAGTTCCCGCTCGTAGGGAGCCAGGGGCTCCTCCGACAGGACCACCCGGTCGATGCGCAGGCCATCGTCGATCACACCCGTGGGCGCGTCCGCCGACGCCGCCGGCAGGTCCAGGTCCAGGACCACGCAGCCCTCGGAGAACTGCGGCGCCCGCGCCACGACCTCGCCGTCCTTGTCCACGACGATCGAGTCGCCGTCGAACACCAGCTCGTCCTGGCCGCCGATCATGGCCAGGTACGCGGTCGTGCAGCCGGCCTCCTGGGCCCGCTTGCGGACCAGCTCCAGGCGCGTGTCGTCCTTGTTGCGCTCGTAGGGGGAGGCGTTGATCGAGACCAGCAGACCCGCCCGCGCCGAGCGCGCCGCCGGGACCCTGCCGCCGTCCTGCCAGAGGTCCTCGCAGATCGCCAGGGCGACGTCCACGCCGTGCACGCGCAGCACCGGCATGCTGTCGCCGGGCACGAAGTAGCGGAACTCGTCGAAGACGCCGTAGTTCGGCAGGTGGTGCTTGGCGTAGTTCAGGACCACCTCGCCGCCGTACAGCACCGCCCCCGCGTTCTGCGGCGCGCCGGCCGGCTGGCCGTACTTCGGCTGGGCGGTCGCGCTGCGGTCGAGATAGCCGACGATCACCGGCAGCTCGCCGAAGCCCTCGTCGGCCAGTCGGGTGGCGAGACCGCGCAGCGCCGCCCGGGAGGCCTCCACGAAGGACGACCTGAGGGCCAGGTCCTCGACGGGATACCCGGTCAGCACCATCTCGGGGAACGCCACGAGATGCGCTCCCTGCTCGGCGGAGTGCCGGGTCCAGCGGACGACCGACTCGGTGTTCCCGGCGAGGTCGCCGACGCTCGAATCGATCTGGTTCAGGGCGAGACGTAGTTGAGGCACGGGCCCAGTGTAATCGTCAGAGCGACACAATGGGGTGGCCTGGGTCACCCCAGGCCACCCCGATCCCCTTGCGGTGCTCAGCGGCGCCGGTACGACTCGACGTAGCCGTTCGCTGGCGTGCCCACGCCGGTGACGTCGTCGTAGCCCTTCACGGCCGCGAGCGAGCTGTCCTTGCCCAGGCTGCGCACGGACGTGGCCAGACCGTCCGTGGCGTCGTAGCCGTTCACGAAGTCGACGCGGGCCACGGCGAGGCCGGAGCCCGTCGGGTCGTCGGTGACGTCGTGGTAGACCTTCGAGCCGGCCTTGGCGTAGATCGCCGGGTTGGCGAAGCCGATCGGCTTGCCGCCCCGGGCCTCCTGGGCCAGGGCCTGGACGGCCGCGACGGTCGGCGCGGCGAGCGAGGTGCCGCCGATGCGGTACTCGCTGTACGCCTGCGTCTTCCCGTCCGGCTGGGTCTGCGTCTGGCCGACCAGGAACCCGGTGTTCGGGTCGGCGATCGCCGCGATGTCCGGGACGACCCGGTTACCGGCCGCGTTGTTGGCCTTGGCCAGCGCGTCCGGTACGACGCCCTGCTGATAGCCCGGCTCTGCCACCGTCTTGCTGGTGCCGCCGCCCGCGCCGGAGGTGAAGGCGCCGGGGAAGTCCGTCCAGCTCTTGCCGTCGGCCGACAGGTTGGCCTTCTCGGTGCCCCAGCCGGTCTCCCAGAGGTACTGGTCGTCCTTGCCGACGGCCAGCGAGGTGCCGCCGACCGCGGTGACCCACGCCGAGTTGGCCGGGGAGTCGACCTGCTTCGTCCCGGAGCTCGCGACCTCGTCGCCGTCGTCGCCGGAGGAGAAGTAGAAGCCGATGCCCTCGACCGCGCCCAGCTGGAAGACCTGGTCGTAGGCCGCCGCGAGGTCGGGCGTCTGCGCGGCCTCCACCTCACCCCAGGAGTTGGACACGATGTCGGCCAGGTGGCTGTCGACGACCTTGCCGAGCGCGTCGAGCAGGTCGGCGTCGGTGCAGGACGCGGCGCCCACGTAGGTGACGTCCGAGGCCGGCGCGACCGCGTGCACGGCCTCGACGTCCAGGGTCTCCTCGCCGTACCAGCCGGAGGCCGAGCAGTCCTTGGTGTTCGTGTACTTCTTGGGCAGCACCTGGTGCAGCTGGCCGGTCTTCCACGCCGCGTCGCCGTTGTGCTTGGCGTAGGTGGCGGCGTCGTAGGCGATGGTCGGCGAGGCGTACGCGTCCGTGATGGCGACCCGGACGCCCTTGCCGGTGCGCTTGCCCGCGCCGTAGGCGGCCCGCAGCTGCTTGCCGGTGTAGCCCTTGACGGCGTACGGGATCTTCGTGCCGTACGCGTCCGGGAGCGTGCTCGCGGTCTTCGAGCCGTAGTACGACGAGAACGGCCCGGCGTTGCGGAACACGGTGTCCGGCGGCGGCAGCTGGTCGTCGTGCGTGACCATGTGGGGCGCGTTGTCCAGGCCGGTGACGGTCAGTACGGCGTCGGCCAGGCTCTCGGGCACGGAGGCGGTGCTCGCCGGGGCCCGGTAGGTCTTCGCGCCCTTGGCGAAGTTGTGCAGCTGGGCGTCGAACGCCTTCTCGGCGGCGGCCACGTCACCCGTCACGGAGACGTAGTGCCGCGTGACGCCCGTGACCTTCAGGCCGGCGGCCGTCAGCCAGGACTTCACGGCCGTCACCTGGGCCTCGGTCGCGCCGAAGCGGGCCTGCGCCTTCTTCGCGGTCAGGTACTTGCCGTACGAGGCCGACGCCGGGTCGGACACGGCCTTCGCGTACGCGGCGAGGCCGGTGGCGTCGCGGCCTCGGAGATACACCCGGGCCGATATCCGGGCGCCGTCGGAGGTGGCGCCCTGGTCGGCCTTGGCCGTGGCCCACGCGGGCCGGGTCCCGGCCAGCGGGTCGCGGAGCGGGTGGTCGGCGGCGTGCGCCGCGGGTATGCCGAGCGCCAGCGCACCCGCGAGCATCGGCAGTGTCGCCGCGATGCTCACCCCAGTGCGCGCCTTGGCGCGGTTGGATCTCATGGAACCCCCTGTGCGGTTCGTCGCGAGTGATCACTCGACGGTGGCCACTCTCGCGACGAACCGTTCATGCCAGGGGAATGCGAAACCCAAGAAGCGCCCTGCGCAGGCCAAGAAGTGCCCAAGACGCCGTAAGGCAGGGCGATTTGAGGCTTACGCCCCAGCCCCAAGGGGGCCCTGCGCTAGCCAGCCCCAAGGGGGCCCTGCGCTAGGAGCGCGGCGCGGCGCCCCGTTCCTTCAGCATGTCCGCCATCAGGCCGATCTCCGACTGCTGCGCTTCCACCATGCCCTGGGCGAGCCGCTTCTCCACCCCGACCGTGCACTTCTCCACACAGCCCTCGGCCATGTGGACGCCGCCCTTGTGATGGTCCGTCATCAGCTGGAGGTAGAAGATCTCCGCCTGCTTGCCCTTCAGCGTGCCGAGCTTCTTCAGCTCGGTGTTGGTGGCCATGCCCGGCATCAGCGCGCCGTCCTTGCCGGAGGCCATGCCACCCATGTCCATCCAGGCCATCGGTTCGGAGGACACCTTGGGCAGCCCCCACAGATCGAGCCAGCCGATCATCATGCCGCGCTGGTTGGCCTGCGTCTGCGCGATGTCGTAGGCGAGGCGCCGTACGTCCTCGTCCTCGGTGCGGTCGCGCACGATGTACGACATCTCCACGGCCTGCTGGTGGTGCACCGCCATGTCCCGCGCGAACCCGGCGTCCGCGGACTCGGCGGAGGGGGTCCGGCTGCTGCCCTCGTCCCCGGCGACGGCGTAGGTGATCGCACCGGCCGCGACGAGCGCCGTCGCCGCGGCTCCGGCGATCAGACCGGCGTGCCTCACTGGGACAGCCCGTTCGTGCAGGCGGCACCCGGCTCGGGCGTCTGCTCGCCCTGGACGAACTTCTCGAAGAACTTGTCGACGTCCGGGTCGCTCGCACCCTTCACCGTGCGCTGGTGGCCCCACGCCGAGAGCATGATCGGGTCCTTCTGGTCGTCCATCGGGCTCATCAGCGTGTACGGCGTCTTCTTCACCTTCGCCGCGAGCGCGTCGACGTCGGCCTTCTTCGCGTCGGCGTTGTACGTCACCCACACCGCGCCGTGCTCCAGCGAGTGCACGGCGTTGGTGTTGTCGAGTTCCTTGGTGTAGACGTCCCCGTTGCAGTTCATCCAGACCTGGTTGTGGTCGCCGCCGACCGGCGGCTCGGAGGCGTACTTCACGGCCTTGCTGACGTGGTTGCGGGCCAGCTTCCCTTCCCAGGTCTTCACGCCGTCCTTGCCCGTGACGAACTTCCCCTTGCCCGAGGAGTCGCTCGCGGCGGCGGTGTCACTGCCACCGTCGTCGGACTGGGACCGCACGAGCACGACACCGCCGCCGACGAGACCGCACACGACCACCACACTGGCCGCGATGACGAGGATCCGGTTGCGGCGCTCACGGGACTGCTCGGCGCGCCGCATCTCCTCTATCCGCGCTTTGCGTGCCGTGCTGCTCTTGTTGGCGGAGCCCATGAGGTGTCCTTCGTGGGAAAGGTGGGACGGTCGGGTGACTGATCGTAATGGGGGGAGCAGGGCGCCTCGTAGGGCGGCGGCGGGAATGGGCTGAATCGATACGGCACCGACAGGTGCCCGACAGCTTCGGAAATCCGGGGCCGGATAATTTGAACCGCAGATTCCCATTACCTACGCTGCGGGTATGCGGCTGCTGCGCTCCACCGATCTCGCCCTGCGGGTCCTCATGCGGCTCGCCGTCGCGGGCGAGTCGAGTCCGACGACCCGGGAGGTCGCGGACGGCATGGACGTGCCGTACACGCACCTGGCGAAGGTCGTCGCCGAGCTCCAGCACATGGGACTGCTCGAGGCCCGCCGCGGCCGCGGCGGCGGTCTCACCCTGACGGAGCAGGGCCGCACCGCGTCGGTGGGCGCCGTGGTGCGCGCTTTCGAGGGCGACGGCGACGTCGTCGACTGCGAGGGCCCCACCCCCTGCCCCCTGAACTCCGCCTGCCGGCTGCGCGGCGCCCTGCGCCGGGCGCAGGAGGCGTTCTTCACCTCACTGGACCCGGTCACGGTCCGGGACATCGTGGCGGAGCCGACGGGGGCGCTGCTGCTGGAGATCTCGCGCGGGAGCTAGTTCGCTCGGTGTCTCAGGCCTGCCCCGCCAGCCACAGGTCCGGCCCGAACACCTCGTAGTGGATGTCGGCCGGGGCCACGCCCTTCGCGATGAGCTGGGCCCGTACCGCCCGCATGAAGGGCAGCGGCCCGCACAGGTACGCGCGCGTGCCCGGTTCGACCGGGACCCCGGCGAGGTCGACGAGACCGGAGTGGGTGCCCGCCGGGGCGTCCTGCTCATACCAGAGGTGGACGGCGGACTCCGCAAGCTTGGCCGCGTAGGCCTCGTGGTCGGTGCGCAGGGCGTGGGTGGCGGGTGAGCGGTCGCCGTGTACGACGGTGACCGGGGCGCGGTGCCCCGAGCCTGCGAGGTGCGCCAGCATCGCGGTCATCGGGGTGACGCCGATGCCCGCCGAGGCCAGCAGCAGCGGTGTGCCGGGTTCGGCTTCCAGGACCAGGTCGCCGTAGGGCTCCGACAGCTCGAGGACGTCACCCTCCCGCACGCGCGCGTGGAGGTGGTTCGAGACCTCGCCGTCGGGGGTGCCGTCCCCCTGCACGCGCTTCACGCTGATCTGCCGGAGCAGCGGACCGGGCGCACCGGAGAGGCTGTACTGCCGTATCTGCCGGGCGCCGTCCGGGAGGGCGACGCGGAGGGAGACGTACTGGCCCGCGAGGAAGTCCCGCACTTCGGAGCCGTCGGCGGGCCGCAGCCGGAAGGTGACGACGTCCGCGGTCTCGGTGACGCGCTCGACGACCTCCCAGGTCCGCCAGGCAGGCCAGCCGCTCTCCTCGCGCAGCCGCTTCTCGACGGCGATCAGGGCGTTCGCCATCAGCCAGTAGACCTCGTCCCAGGCGGCGGCGACCTCGGGCGTCACGGCGTCGCCGAGCACCTCGGCGATGGCGGCGAACAGGTGCTCGTGGACGAGGTCGTACTGCTCGGGCGTGACGCCGAGCGAGGCGTGCTTGTGGGCGATGCGGTGCAGCATCGCGTCCGGCCGCTGCTCCGGACGGTCCAGCAGGTGCGTCGCGAAGGCGGCGACGGAACCGGCGAGCGCCTGCCGCTGGGTGCCGGCGGCCTGGTTGCCCCGGTTGAACAGGTCCCGCAGCAGTTCGGGGCGGGCCGCGAACAGGCCGGCGTAGAAGCGCTCGGTGATCGCGCCGAGGGCTCCGCCGACGGCGGGGAGTGTGGCGCGGACGGTGGCGGCGGACTGCTCGGACAGCATCGGGGCTCCTCGGTGCTCGACTGGGAGCACGGTATTTAAAGTTGCATCTGAGATGCAAATTAAGCGGCTGGAGCAGCGGAACGGACCGGCCGTTACGGATGGCGCCGTCAGCAGGCACTATGGGCGGAAGAGCAGTTCACCTGCCGTACGTGAGGCGTTCGGTCCCGGGCCGGCCGGGCGATCATGGTGCGCAACGCGTACGAAATGGTGGTGTGGTGGGATGCTCAGGTGCCCGACCGCCTCCCGTGGTACGGAAGAGAAGGCGGCCTGACCAGCAAGGATGGGGAAGCGGAAGATGGACAAGCAGCAGGAGTTCGTGCTCCGGACGTTGGAGGAGCGCGACATCCGGTTCGTACGGCTGTGGTTCACGGACGTTCTGGGCTTCCTCAAGTCCGTGGCCGTGGCCCCCGCCGAGCTGGAGCAGGCCTTCGACGAGGGCATCGGCTTCGACGGCTCAGCCATCGAGGGCTTCGCCCGCGTATACGAGTCCGACATGATCGCCAAGCCGGACCCGTCGACGTTCCAGATCCTGCCGTGGCGGGCCGAGGCCCCCGGCACGGCCCGGATGTTCTGCGACATCCTCATGCCGGACGGCTCCCCGTCCTTCGCCGACCCGCGCTACGTCCTCAAGCGCGCCCTGGCCCGCACCTCCGACCTGGGCTTCACGTTCTACACCCACCCGGAGATCGAGTTCTTCCTGCTGAAGGACCGGCCGCTGGACGGCAGCCGTCCGACGCCCGCCGACAACTCCGGCTACTTCGACCACACCCCGACCAACGTCGGCATGGACTTCCGCCGCCAGGCGATCACCATGCTGGAGTCGATGGGCATCTCGGTCGAGTTCTCCCACCATGAGGGCGCCCCGGGCCAGCAGGAGATCGACCTGCGGTACGCCGACGCGCTCTCCACGGCCGACAACATCATGACCTTCCGCCTGGTCATGAAGCAGGTGGCGCTGGAGCAGGGCGTCCAGGCGACCTTCATGCCGAAGCCGTTCTCCGAGCACCCGGGCAGCGGCATGCACACGCACCTGTCGCTCTTCGAGGGCGACCGCAACGCCTTCTACGAGTCGGGCTCCGAGTACCAGCTGTCGAAGGTGGGCCGCTCCTTCATCGCGGGCCTGCTGCGGCACGCGGCGGAGATCTCCGCGGTCACCAACCAGTGGGTCAACTCCTACAAGCGCATCTGGGGCGGCGCGGAGCGCACGGCGGGCGCGGGCGGCGAGGCCCCGTCGTACATCTGCTGGGGCCACAACAACCGCTCGGCGCTGGTCCGGGTGCCGATGTACAAGCCCGGCAAGACGGGTTCGGCGCGGGTGGAGGTCCGCTCCCTGGACTCGGGCGCGAACCCCTACCTGGCCTACGCGCTCCTCCTCGCCGCCGGTCTCAAGGGCATCGAGGAGGGCTACGAGCTCCCGCCGGGCGCCGAGGACGACGTCTGGGCCCTCTCCGACGCCGAGCGCCGCGCGATGGGCATCGAACCGCTCCCGCAGAACCTCGGCGAGGCCCTGACCCTGATGGAACGCAGCGACCTGGTCGCCGAGACCCTCGGCGAGCACGTCTTCGACTTCTTCCTGCGCAACAAGCGGCAGGAGTGGGAGGAGTACCGGTCGCAGGTGACGGCGTTCGAGCTGAGGAAGTCGCTGCCGGTGCTGGTGCTGCGGCCGTCCAGGGGCAGCACGTAGT
>NZ_JBSHKH010000113.1:0-26819 GCF_053643595.1 Streptomyces sp. NPDC055506
GGGATCCCTCCTCGGATCCCGCCGCCGTTCCCTCGTGTCCGTGCCGGGGCGGTGCGCGATCCGATCAGCTCGATCTCCGGCGTCCGGCACCCTTCGGCGAACCCCGAAGTGCGCACCCTCTAGCGTGATCCCATGGACAGCACCTGGAACGCCGGACGCGGCGCCGGCGTCGGAGTCGCGGCATGACGCCCTGGGAGATGGCGGCCGTGTTCGCGGCCGGTACGGGGGCCGGTGCCGTCAACGCCGTCGTCGGCTCGGGAACGCTGATCACCTTCCCGGTGCTGCTCGCCACCGGACTGCCACCGGTCACGGCGACCGTGTCGAACGGACTTGGGCTGGTTCCCGGCTCGATCAGCGCGGTCATCGGCTACCGCGAGGAACTCCGGGGCCAGAGACGGCGCGTCCTCCTGCTCGGCATCGGTGCCGTGCTGGGCGGCCTCGCGGGCGCCGTACTGCTGCTGACCCTGCCCGCCGCGGCCTTCGAGCGGATCGTCCCCGCCCTGGTGGGCCTCGCCCTGGTCCTGGTGGCCTGTCAGCCCCTCATCGCCGGGTGGGTGCGCCGCCGCCGTAGCCGCACCGGCGGCCGCGCCCGTCCCGACGGCGGTCCGCTGCTGTTCACGGGGCTGACGCTCGCCAGCGTCTACGGCGGCTACTTCTCCGCCGCGCAGGGCATCATCTACGTCTCCCTGATGGGCATGCTGCTCGACGAGACGCTCCAGCGGCTCAACGCCGTGAAGAACGTGCTCGCGGCCGTCGTCAACACCGTCGCCGCCCTGCTCTTCGTCTTCTTCGCGGAGTTCGACTGGACGGCCGTCCTCCTCATCGCCGCCGGGTCCGCGCTGGGCGGCCTCGTCGGAGCCAGGACGGGCCGCCGCTTCAGCCCCGCCGTCCTGCGGACCCTGATCGTGTCGATCGGTGCCGTCGCCCTCGTGCACCTCGTGCTCCACTGAGGCCGGCCCGCTACCGCGCCGGACGGGCGCCCTCCGCCTTCTGTTCCCCCTCGGCGTCGACATGGGGCAGCACCCGGTCCAGCCAGTGCGGCGTCCACCAGGCGTGCCGCCCGAGCAGCGTCATCACGGCCGGCACCATCAGCAGCCGTACCACGGAGGCGTCGATGAGCACACTGACCGCCAGCCCCAGTCCCAGCATCTTGACCACGATGTTGTCGCTGATGATGAACGCCGCGAACACGCTCACCATGATCAGCGCGGCACTGGTGATCACCCGCGCCGTGATCTCCAGCGCGTGCGCCACCGACCCCTTGGCGTCCCCGGTGCGCAGCCACGCCTCGTGGACGCGGGACAGCAGGAAGATCTCGTAGTCCATGCTGAGGCCGAAAATGATGGCGAACATCATCATCGGCACATAGCTCTCGATGGGCACCTTGCCGTGCACGCCGAGCGCGGGCCCGCCCCAGCCCCACTGGAACACCGCGACGACCACGCCGTAAGAGGCGGCGATCGACAGCACGTTCAGCACGGCCGCCTTGACGGCGACGAGCAGTCCCCGGAACACGGCCAGGATGATGAGGAACGCCAGGCCCACCACGACGGCGATGATCACGGGCAGCTGGGAGGCGACGATGTCACGGAAGTCGACCTGTGTCGCCGTCGTGCCGGTGACGTACCCCTTGGCGTCCGTCCCCTGGACGACGTCCGGCAGCGTGTCGTCGACGAGACGGTTGGTCAGGTCCGTGGTCGCGGCGTTCTGCGGGGACACGGTCGAGTAGACCGTGCCGACCAGGACGTCCCCGTCCTGGGTGGGTGTCAGGGGGGTGACGGCGGCGGCTCCTTCGACCGAGTCGAGCGTCGTCTGGGCGCGCGAGGCCAGGTCGTCGCGCTGCGAGTCCGGCACGTTCGTCTGGTCGATGACGACGGTGAGCGGACCGTTGGACCCCGGCCCGAACGCGTCGGTCATCAGGTCGAACGCCCGCCGGTCGGTGAAGGAGGTCGGGTCGGCGCCGTCGCCGATGTGGCCGAGCTGGATGGAGAACAGCGGGATCGCGAGCACCACGATCACGGCGACACCCCCCGACAGGAACCACAGCGGCCTGCGCTCCACCCGCTGCGCGTACCGGTGCCAGGTGCCCTGCGCCGTCTCACCCGCTTCGGCGTCGGTCTCGGCGACGGGGCGGCGCACGTGGTAGCGGTCGATGTGCCGGCCGATGAGGCCGAGCAGGGCGGGGACCAGGGTGAGCGCGCCGATGACGGCCGAGACCACGGTGACGGCGGCGGCCAGACCGAGCAGGGAGATGAAGGAGACCCCGGACGCGGACAGGCCCGCCAGGGCGATGATCACCGTGCAGCCGGAGACGAGGACGGCGTGGCCGCTGGTGCTCGCGGCCTGCCCGGCGGCCCGTACCGGGTCCGCGCCGTCGATGATGTTCTGCCGGTGACGGGTGATCATGAACAGGGCGTAGTCGATACCGACACCGAGGCCGATCATGGTGGCCAGAGTCGGTGAGACCGTCGCGAAGGTGAACGCGGCGGCCAGCAGCCCGAGGATGGCGAGACCTCCGACGACGCTGATCAGCGCGGTGAGCAGCGGAATGACGGCGGCGATCACGCTGCCGAACCCGACCAGCAGCACGATGATGGCCACGCCGAACCCGATCAGCTCGCTCACCCGGTCGTCGGCGGCAGGTCGCGCGAGTTCGCCGAGCGGCCCGCCGTACTCCACCTCGGCTCCCGCGGAACGCAGCGGCTGTACGGCGGAGTCGACGCCGTTCAGGTATCCGGCGCCGAGGGTGGAGGGCTGCACATTGAAACGGACCGTGATGTACGCCGTCTTCTTGTCGTCCGACAGCGGCCCGACGTTCGGCTGCGACTGCTGCGAGGACGAGCCCTGCACGGTCAGCGGGTTCTGGGCCGACAGGACGTGCGGGAGCTTCTCCAGGTCGGCGACCGTGGTGGACATCTGCGAACTCAGCGCCGTCAGGTCCTGGCTGTCGTCGTGCAGCACGATCTGGCTGCTGTAGCCGCCGGCCTGCGGATCGTGCTCCTTCAGCACGTCCAGGCCCTTCTGCGCCTGCGCCTGCGGCAGGGAGAAGTTGTCGGAGTACGCACCCCCGGACACATGGTTGACGACCTGGAGAGCCACCAGCGCCACGAGCCAGGCCCCGATGACGATCCCGAAGTGGCGTGCGCACCATTCGCCCAGCCGCCGCAGCAGACCCGCACGCGCGGCCTTCTTGTCCCCTTCACCGGTGCGGGAGTGCGGCATCGACGTGGCTCCTGTGTCGGCTGAGACATTGGGTGCCGTCCATTAGATGTGCGAGGGATCACTCCGGCATTTCCGGCGCGCGGACGCCCTGCCACTCCGGGCGGGCGTTCCCCCGAAAGGTCGTCGCCGGGGCGGCGCTCCGGGTTCGCCCGCCGCTGCGCCGGCGCGCCGCGGTCAGGTTCAGCGCCCCGGACCCCAGGGCGACGCCGAGGCCGACCAGCGCGCTGCCCACCGCCTGTGCCAGGCCGTAGGAGCCCGTGCCGACGAGCGGTGCGGTGCCGGCCGCGGCGACCGGGATGAGGCCGGAGAACAGGGTGGCGCGTTCCGCGCCGATCCGCTGCATGCCCATGTACCAGCACACGAATCCGACAACGGTGACCACCACCGCCTGCCACAGCAGCGCGGCGGCCTCGGCGGTGTCCGGACGCCGCAGCCACCCGGCCCCGTCGGCCAGCACTCCGACCGCGGCCGACTCCAGCGCGGCGACCGCGCACACCGTGGCGGACAGCAGCCGGGGCCCGAGCGGCCGCAGCACGGGTACGGCGAGCACGGCGAACCCGACCTCGCCCGCCAGGGCGCACACGGAGAAGGCCAGGCCCGCGCCGTCGGTGCGCCCCCAGCCCTGGACCGCGCAGGCGCCGACGGCCACGAGCAACGCCCCGTACAGCACCGCCCGCCTGGGCCCGCGCCCGTCCAGGAGCGGCACGAGCACGGCGACGACCACCGGCGCACAGCCCACGAACACACCGGGAACCGCCGGTTCCGCCGTGCGCTCCGCGGCGATGACGGCCAGGTTGAAGCCGACCATGCCGACGGCGGCGAGCAGAACGAGACGGACCCACTGACGCGGCGTCAGCGCCCTCAGCCGGGCGGTCGAGCCCTTCCCGGCCAGGGGCAGAAGCAGCAGACAGGCCAGCCCGTAGCGCAGGAACTGGCCGCCCGCGTACGGGTACTCGCCCAGGACGCTGTTGGCCGTGAAGGACGCTCCGACGAGGACACAGGCGAACGCGGCGAGCAGGGCTCCCCGCGTGGTGGTGACGTTCATACCGGCGACGCTAGGCAGTGCGGCGGCCCGGCTGGAGGTCCACTTCCGTGCCTGCTTCCTGGACCAATCCGCCCCGGGCCGCCGCCTCCGAGTCAGCCGATGTGGTAGCTGTCGCCGTAGACCTTCCAGTCCAGCGGCGGGTCGAGGTCGAGGTTGCGCTTGCGCAGGAAGACGCGCTGAGCCGTGTCGACCCGGCTCGTGTCGCTGTGCGCCTCCTCCTGCCTCATGGCCCACACTCGCGCGTCCAGGAAGGCGTCGAGGTACGTCACCTCGTCACCGCCCCACGCCGGCGGGTTCGCCGTGCGCAGCGCACGCTTGCGGATGCTGCGGAAGCTCAGGGGGTCGTTGCCGTCGCCGTGCATGACGATGGCGTCGTAGTACGCGAACTGGCCCAGCACCCGCAGCCCGTCCGCCTTGCCCTGCCGGACCGCCGGGCCGAAGTACACCCGGTCGCGCTCGTCGTCCTGCGCCCGCCGGAACGCGGCGTCACGGGCCGCCCTGCGCCAGTCGCCGGGGAAGCCCGGGTCGAGCCCGTCGTGCGAGTCGGAACCGTCGACCTCGCGCAGCGCCGGCAGGTACTTCGCGAGGACGTTGCCGGGCTTGCGGTCGGAGTAGAGCTCGACGAGATCGAGCATGTCGCCGGTGCCGGAGCAGAACCCGATGATGCCGGCGGTGTAGCCACGGCCGTCGCGGATGTCCTCGATGTACTGGTACTGCGCCTTCCAGTCGAGCGAGGAGTTCTCCGCGCTCGACACGAGCTGCATGGCGATCTCCTTCTTCGCCGGGTCGTCGAGCCCGATCGCACGGACGGAAGCCGCGGCGGGCGACGGCTTCAGGAACGGGGCGGCGGCGAGGGCGGCGCCGAACAAGGCCAGAGCGGTGCGGCGCGGGGTCGGGTGTCTCACGGGGCCTCCAGACAGATTGGGGGGTGGGAGAGCTGGCCGTGCAGAACTGATAGGAAGGTTTCCTATCACTGTCCGCGCGTCCCGGGAACCGCCAGAGGCGAAGTTCGTAGGGTCGAACGAGCCGGCCGAGCGCCGTGACGGGAACCAAGAGCCCGCCCCGTGCGTCAACTCTTTGCCCAGGGAGGCCGATCGGCCTCGGAAGCCGGCGAGAGAGGGGAATCGCGGTGGACGACGCGACGTCGCAGCAGGGGAGCGAGACGGAGGCGGCCGCACGCCGGGCCCGCTTCGGCGCACTGCCGGAGCCGGTGCGCGTGGAGGACATGGTCGAGGAACGAGCCGTGGGCGTCCCCGACCCCGCGCGCACCGCCTACAACCAGGACGAGTGGCTCGTGCGCTACTGCCTGTGACCCGACCCTACGAGCGGCTCTTCGCGCCCAGGTCGCGCAGCCACCGCACGACGTCGTCGGCGTCGTGGGCGCGGGCGATGTCGAGCGGTGTCATGTCGTCGTAGCCGCACCAGTCGGCGTCGGCGCCGTGCTCGTGGAGATACCGCGCGGTGGGCAGCTGCCCGCCGTGGCAGGCGCCCCAGAAGGCGCTGGTGATCTCGTCGGCAGAAGGAGGCTCCCCGGCCTCGACATACGCCCGCACCCGGTCGAGCAGGCCGAGCGTGGCGGCGTCCTGGAGGGTGGTGCGGGCGCCGTGCTCGACCAGCCGGCGCGCGGCACGCCACTGGCCGAAGGCGCGGGCGTCGGCGAGCGGAGTGCCACCGGCGATCACCGCCCCGGGGGCCTCGATGTCGGCACCGGCGGCGATGAGCGCGTCCAGGACGGCCACGTCGTTGCTGCTCGCGGCCCAGTGCAGCGGCGTCTCCGTGTGCGCGCCGCCGAAGCGAGCGTCGGGATCCGCCCCCGCGGCGACCAGGGCGCCGACCACCTCGGGACCGTGGGGGAAATGGCCGGGCCAGTCGGTCGCGATGTGCAGCAGACTGCGCGTGCCCTTGCCGTCCTCGCCGTGCTCGGTGACGCGTGCCGCGGCCAGACCGGGATGGTCGGCGAGCAACTGCCCGAGCCCCGGCAGATCCCCGGTCCGGATCGCCGCGGTGACGGCGACGGCCAGCGGATCCTTTGATGTCAGCGTCTGCATCCGGCCTCCCGATCGCCGTCCAGGGCTTCCGATTCTGTAGGACGACACCCCCGCACACCACGCTCCGTGCCCGTAGCACTCATCCGCGGAGTCAGCCCGACGACATGCCCGCGGGCCCCGTGAGGCGTAGCGTCCGGGTAAGAGCGGGAGGACAGCATGTCCGCGAGCAACGAGCCGTCCGGGGGTGCCGGGACGCTGGACGCCCTGGGGACGGCCCTGGCCGACACCGTGCGGGGAACCGGAGCCTCGATCGGCGGCCTGTACCTGATCGAGGAGGCGGAGCCCGTGCTGCGGCTGGTCGCGCTGTGCGGCCTGCCGATCGCGTTCAGCGCCCCCTGGCAGCGGCTGCCCCTGACCGCACCGGTCCCGGTCGCCGACGCGATCCACGACGACACCCTGGTCAGTATCGCGAGCCAGGAGGAGATGGCCCGCCGCTACCCGCGCGCCGCCGCGGTCCTGCCCTATCCGTTCGCCCTGGCCGCCGTCCCGCTGGCCGGCGTACGGCGCCGCTGGGGCGGCATCGTGCTGATGTGGCCCGCCGTGCGGCCGCGCGGCATCACGCCACGCGTACGCGGCCACATCACCTCCAGCGCCCGCCGCATGGCCCGCCTGCTGGACGACGCCGCGGGGCCGCCCGTCCTGCCCGACCAGCCGCGCATCGTCCCGGTCGACGCCGCGCACCACCCCGTGCAGACCGGCCTGGCCGCCGCCGACTACCTCGAACGCCTCCCCGAAGGCGCCCTGGCCCTCGATCTGGAGGGCCGTATCACCTTCGCCACCGCCGCCGCGGCCCGCCTGCTCGGCTGCCGCGCCGACCGGCTGCTCGGCACCCGGCCCTGGCAGGCCCTGTCCTGGCTGGACGACCCCGTCTACGAGGACCACTACCGCACTGCGGTCCTCGGCCGCACCCCCGTGTCCTTCACCGCGCTCCGCCCGCCCGACCTGTGGCTCACCTTCCAGCTCTACCCGGACACCAGCGGCATCAGCGTCCGCGTCGTCCCGAGCACAGAGCGGACCGAGGCCCCGTCACCACCCGCCGCCGCGCGAAGCCCCGCGGCGGCCCCGACGGGGCGCCTCTACCAACTGGTGCACCTGGCCGCCGCGCTCACCGAGGCGGTGACCGTGCGCGACCTCGTGGCACTGAGCGCCCACCAGATCCTGCCCGCCTTCGGCGCCCAGGGCCTCGTGCTGTCCGTCGCCGAGGCCGGCCGTCTGAAGATCACCGGCTACCACGGCTACGCGGCCGACGTCATGGAACGCCTCGACGCCCTGTCGCTGGACACCGACCTCACCCCGGCCGGCCAGGTCCTCGCCAGCGGCACCCCCGCCTTCTTCGCCAGTCCGGCCGAGCTCGCCGCCAACTACCCGGGCGCCCCCCAGATCAGCGGCAAACAGGCCTGGGCCTTCCTGCCGCTGATCATCTCCGGCCGGCCGGTGGGCTGCTGCATCCTGTCCTACGACAGCCCGCACACCTTCACCGCCGACGAACGGGCCGTCCTGACCTCCCTGTCCGGTCTGATCGCCCAGGCCCTCGACCGCGCCCGGCTCTACGACACCAAACACCGTCTCGTCCACGAACTGCAGCGCGCCCTGCTGCCCCGGGCCCTGCCGAATCTGTCCGGCCTCGACGTCGCCGCCCGCTACCTGCCCGCCGGGCACGGCATCGAGGTCGGCGGCGACTTCTTCGACCTCCTGCGCCTGGACGAGACGACCGCGGCCGCCGTCATCGGCGACGTGGAGGGCCACAGCATCGCCGCCGCCGCTCTCATGGGCCAGGTGCGCACCGCCATCCACGCCCACGCCACCGCGGGCGCCGCACCCGACGAGGTCCTCGTGCGCACCAACCGGCTCCTGTCCGACCTCGACTCCGAACTGCTCGTCTCCTGCCTCTACGCCCATCTCGACCTGGCCCGCCACCGGGTGGCCTTCGCCAGCGCGGGACACGTGCCGCCACTGCTGCGGCACACCAGCCGCCCCGCCGCCGTCCTCGACGTCGAGCCCGGCCCGCTGCTGGGCATCGACACCGGCAACCACTACCCGGTCACCACCGCGCCCCTGCTCCCCGGCACCACCCTCGCCCTCTACACCGACGGTCTGGTCGAACTCCCCGGAACCGACGCCACCCGGACCACGTCCGACCTCGCCGGGCAGCTGGACGCCGCCGACGGCCACGACCTGGAACGGCTCATCGACCGGCTCCTCCAGCACACGACGCCCACCGGGCAGCACACCGACGACATCGCGGTGCTCCTGCTGCGCGCGTACCGCCCCGACCGCCACCGGGCCTGAGGCGGCCGCCTCGACGTCCCGGTCAGGCCTGGCCGGGGTCCCGGCGGACATGCCGGGCGACGTCGCGCAGCTTGATGTTGTGGTTCTGCGAGATGCGCCGCAGCACGCCGAACGCCTCGTCCTCGCTCAGCCGGTGGCGTTCCATGAGGATCCCCATGGCCTCCCCCACGGCGTGCCGGGTCTCCAGGGCGTGCTCGAGCTGGTCGACGGTACGGGCGGTGTCCAGTGCCACGGCGGCATGGGAGGCGAGCAGCCAGCCCGCGGCCTCGATGTCCTTGTCGAAGGCGCCCGGGCGGCGCGAGTAGAGGTTCAGCGCGCCGAAGTCCTCCTGCTCGGTGTAGAGCAGCACCCCGGTCATGCTGCCGATCCCCAGATCGCGGGCCGCCCGGGAGAAGCGCGGCCAGGACGGCTGCGGCGTGGTCATGTCGGCGATACGGAACAGCCGCTCGCCGTCCACCCGCCGGGCGGCGTGGAAGCACGGCCCCTCGCCCAGCTCGCCCTGCAGCCGGTCGGACTCCTCGACCATGTGGCCGCACACGGACAGCGTCACGGCCCGGCCCTTGGACACCGTCAGGACCCCCGCCGCGTCACAGCCCTCGACGAGCTTCACCGCCGACGCGGCGATCTCGTCCAGCGTCGCCTGCACCGAATCCTGGGCCACCAGATCCCGGGCGAGCTGCGCCATCTGCTCGGCATACCGCTGCCACTCCACTGCCACCACCGCCTCGCTCCCCGGTCCCGCCCACCGTACTCCGAGCCAGACCCACCCACCCTCGCGGCCCGAGCCAGGCCCGTCAGCGGTATGCCGTCAGCAGGAGGGCCACGTCGTCCGGTCGCTCGGGGGCGCGCCGGGCCGTGCTCACCAGCCGGTCGGCGAGATGCTCCACCGAGTCCGCCGGGGTGTCGGCCAGAGCGCGGCGGACCTCCTCGATGCCCGTCTCGATGTCGCTGCCGGGCTGCTCCACGAGCCCGTCGGTGTACAGGGCGAGGACGCTGCCGGGGGCCAGCGTGAGGGCGGTGACGGGATAGACCGAGTCGGGCTGCACACCCAGCATGACCCCGCCCACCAGGTCCAGTGTCTCCGCGCGCCCGTCGGGGTGGCGCAGCAGCGGCGGGGGATGGCCGGCCCGCACGGCGAGCGCCCGCCCGCTGCGCGGGTCGAGTTCGATGTAGCAGCAGGTGGCGAAGGCGTCCGCCTCCAGCTCGGCGAGCAGCCGGTTGGTGTGGGTGATGACCTCCTGCGGCGGCCGCTCGCTCGCGGCGAAGGCGTGCACCGCACTGCGCAACTGACCCATCACCGCGGCGGCGCCGACACTGTGGCCCTCGACGTCCCCGATGACCAGGGCCACGCCACGCCCTGTCGTGATCACGTCGTACCAGTCACCGCCGATGGCCATGCCCTGCGTGCCCGGCAGATAGCGGCCGGTGGTGCGCAGCCCTTCGACGGCCGGCAGCCGGTGCGGCAGCAGCCCCTCCTGGAGACCGCGGGCGACGGCGGACTCCGAGTCGTAGAGCCGTGCCCGTTCCATCGCCTGGGCGGCCAGCCCGCCCAGCGCGGTGAGGGCGGAACGCTCGTCCGCGGTGAACCGGTGCGGGGCGTCCCAGCCGAGGATGCAGGAGCCGACGGAACGACCGGAGGCGATCAGCGGCAGGAACGACCAGGCGTTCATCCGGTCCAGGGCGATGCCCGGGTAGGCGGCGGAGAGATCCTCGGGCGATTCGAAGAAGAGCGGCAGCCGTGTGGTCAGCGCGTGCACGCCGGGCAGCTGTGTGTCGAGGGCGACGCCCTCGAACTGGGTGAGGAAGCCCTCCGGGTACCCCGACTCCCACTGCAGGTACATCCGGCCCTCGAGGACGGTGTACAGGGCGAGTTCCCGCGCACCGAACGCGGGCAGCAACTGCTCGGAAACGGCCCGGCACACGTCCTGCACGGTGACCGCCTCGGTGAGCACGCTCGCCATCTGCACCACGTGGTACAGCGCCCCGGCCCGCGCCGCCGCCACCGGCCCGGGCGGCGGCGCCACGGCCGCGGCGCCCGGCACGGGACCGGCGGACGACCCGGCCTCGCGCGCCTCCTCGACTCCGGTGGGCGGGCCGGTCGGATGGACCCGCCCGGTCAGCCCGTGCACGTCCGGGTACAGCACGAAGCTCAGCCAGTTCCCGGCGGGATGCCGCACGAGGAAGGACACCTGCTCCTGCGACAGCATCGCCGCCCGGTAGCGGTCTTCGTACGCGGGATCCCGGAGCCAGGTGATCACCTCCCACGGATAGCGGCCGAGGAACTCCTCCCGGCCGGCGCCCAGCAGTTCTTCGCAGCGGCGGTTGGCGTACGTCAGACGGCCGTCCTGGTCCAGGGAGAACAGCCCGTCGGGCAGCCGCTCCGCCGCCTCGGCCGCGGTGAGCCCGCCGGCCGCGTCGACGAGGGCGCCGACCAGGATCCGGGCGGAGCCGGTGCCGCCGCGCACGAGATGGCCCCAGAGTTCGACCGGACGGTAGCCGATCTCCCCGCTGCCGGCGGACTCGTCCCGCACCCGGAAGTGACGGGATCTGACCCGGCCGTCCGTCAGCGCGTCCTGCCGGCTCGCCCGCAGTTCGTGCAGGTCGTCCGGACTGACCCGGGCCTCGACGGCCGCCATGGTGCCGTCGAAGTCCGCCCCGTCGAGGCCGAGGAGCGCGAGGGCCTCGTCGTCGGGCGTGCACCGGTCGCTGTCCAGGTCCCAGTCGAGCAGCCCGACCCGCACGGGGTGGACGGCGGCCGTGGGGCGTCGCACGCTGACGGGTTCGGCGTCGTGTTCCACCCGGTACGCGCCCGAGCCGGACCGGGCGGCGAGACGGCCGAGGCGCTCCTCCATGTCCCGCCCGGCCGGGCGCAGCGCGCGATCCACCGCATCCGCCTCCATCGGCGACCGGGCGGCCGAGCGCAGCACGACCAGCACGCCCACGGCCTCCCCGCCGGCCCGGACGGGCTGGTGGGCGGAGCCGAAGGAGTACGGCAGCCCGGCGGTGAACTGCGGGAACCGCACCATGGTGACGCGTTCGTCCGGCAGCCACAGGGGCTCGTCGCGCCGGTAGGCCTCGGCCATGGGCAGTGCGCCGCCCACGGGCACCCGCCACCACGCCCTGAGCAGTGACCGGGGCACCCCGGTCACCAGCGCCAGCACCAGCGAGCGCCGGTCGCGGGAACGCAGGTAGACAAGACCGCCGTACCCCCCGAGATCCCGCACGGCCGCGATCAGCGGAGCGGTGAGGGCGTCCTCGATCCGGCCGGTGTCCTCGGTCCGGACCCGGCCGTCGCCCCCGCCCCGGCCCGGGCCGTCGGATGACCGCGGCCCGTCCGGTACGGCGGCTGCCTCATCCATCTCGCGTCCTCCCGGTACGGACGCACCGGACACCGATCGCTCCCCATCAGGATGTGCCATGGTCGGCACTCCGGCGCGGCAAGCGCAACCTTTCGGTCGTCACGGCCGTCTCACCCGATATCAGCAACACTTAAGCCTCGGGGGCGAAAATGGTACGAATCCGAACCGCATGCGCGACTCTCGCACTCGTGGGCGCCACGGTGGGCGTGGCCGCGGTCCCGGCCGGCGCGGCTCCGGCCGCCACCCGGCAGGCGACCCAGGCCGCGGCGTGCCCCACCGGCTGGGGAAGTCTCGCCAAGACCGACACCAGCGCCACGATCGCGCCGGTGAAGGACATCAGGACCGGCCGTCACACCTGCTTCGACCGGATGGTCATCGACCTGCCCGGCGCGGGCGGCGACGTCGGCTACTCCGTCCGCTATGTCGACCGGCTCCACCAGGACGGATCGGGCCGCCACATTCCCGTGAGCGGCGGAGCCGTCCTCGAAGTGCGGGTCGCGGCGCCCGCCTATGACCCGGAAACCGGTGCCGCCACCTATCCCGGCCGGGTGGCGCGCCCGCTGCCGGGTGTGGACCTCACCGGCTACCGCACCTTCCGGGACACCCGCTTCGCCGGCAGCTTCGAGGGGGAGACCCAGATCGGACTCGGCCTCCGCGCCCGGCTGCCCTTCCGGGTGCTGCAGCTGGACGGCCGGGTCATCGTGGACGTCGCCCACAGCTGGACCGCCGCGAGGTGACGGCACGGCGCGCCCGGTTCTCCCGAGCCGGGCGCGCGGGCCCGGACGATCGGCTGGACCGCTCCTACCGGCCGCGCACGCGTCCCAGTTCCGCCAGGGCCCGTGCCGCCGCCCCCGCCAGACGGGGCCGGTTGCGTACGAAGCGTCGGGCGGCCCGGGCGGGCTCCCGGCCCAGCCAGTGAACGGCTCCGCCCGGCGCGGGCCGTACCACCGCCCCTTCGTACACCCGCAGGTCACGGGTCTTGAGCGACTCCTTGTAGCGGGCGGGGCCGCTCCCCAGGTCGACCGTCTCCACACCGTCGGCCGCCGCGGCCTCCAGCATCCTGAGCTGCAGCACGAGACCGGGGGAGTACTTGGCGTAGGCGCGGTCGTACGCCGGGAACCACCAGGACAGCACCGTGCGCGAGCGCAGACCGAAGTGCGCGGCCACGGGCCGGTCCGCGGCGTAGAGCACGGACAAGACGCCACGGCACTCAGGTTCCTCGCTCTCCCCGAGCAGCGTCACCAGCCGGGTGATCCACTCCTGCGCGAACCGGTCGCGCCGGCCGGTCCGCCGGTACTGCGCCGACTTCCAGTCCATCAGCGCCCGCAGAGCGTCCGGGTCCCGGGCGTCGTACACGAACCGCACCTCGCCGGCCTGCCGGGCCAGCTTGCGCTCCTTGGCCAGGATCTGTCTCAGGAAACCCGGCGACTTCGTCCGCAGCCGCTCCCGGTACCGCTCGAACCCCTCGCCGATGTCGACGACCGGGGAGGCGAGCTCCTCGGCGGCGTGCGGCACGAACAGCCCCTGGCCGGCCTCGAGGTTGTCGAACTCCCAGGACGACAGCGCGCAGGACCGCAGCAGTCCGCGGGCGTCGAGCCGGATCCCGGGCCGTAGCACAGCCCCCTGGCTGTCGGACACGCCGAGCCCGATGGCCCGGCCCTGGCCCAAGGGCCCCCTCTCGTAGGGGAAGAACCCGACCGGGGAGTCGTCGTCGAGCAGCACCGCCACTCTCGCTCCCGGCCTGACCTGCCCCACCGCGGTGGTGAACGCCGGGTCGAGAAAGGGATTCGCGGGGGCCGCGGACTCCGTCCGGATCTCCCGCCACATCTTCTGGTCGTTCGGGCCCAGTTCGTCCGGCCTCAGAACGAGAACGCGCTTTCCAGGCAACTCTGCCTCCTGTGTCATCGGCATGGGACACACGAAGGCCTGTACATCGCCGCGAATCGGCACCAGGCAGTACTCAGGCCGCACGGCGCAGGCCCTGGTCGGTACTGCCGTTTTTCAGCAGCGGAACGTCTGCAGCCGGGCGGCGTTCGGGGCGGATCCGGCTGTTCCCGCACACCGGGCCGTCCCCGCACACCGGCTGGTCCCCGCCGCCCGGAAGTCCGTGCCGCCCCGGTCCACCGCGGGCGCCCCGGTCACCACCGCGCTCGCCCCGGCCGCACCCGCGGCCCGCGGTGTCCGTGCCGCCGGGTGCCGCGGCGACGGATCCTCCTCGCACGGACAGGGCTTCCCGGTTCCTTCGGCCTCAGGCGTCGAAGCGGCACCGGTCTCCCGCACGTCCACGGCTGCCGTGACCGCCGTGTACTCGCCCCGATCGAGCCCGGGGGCGGCCAGATGCAGCAACAGCAGGCAGGCCACCAGGCCCACCGCCGCTGCCCATCGTCGCCGCACCATCAGACCCCCCGACCCGGCCGGCTGCGCCTACCAGTAGGCCGAGCGTATCTCGCCCCCGTCAAGCCCTTGTGGGACGATTCGCCCCGCTCGGCCAGTTGCTGCCGAAATCCAACGGAAAGCGCTGCCGCCCCACTTGCGGGATCAGGTCAGCGGCTGCCGCCGGGCGCGCTCAGTACCTCGCCCGCCTTCGGCGCCCGGATGTCGAGTGGCTCGCCGAAGGCGCTGAACGCGGTGGTGGTGTGCTGCGCGCCGCTCTTGTAGACCGTCTTGAGCAGGTAGGGCTCGCCCTCGTCGGCCACGTAGAAGGTGTACGTCCCTTCCTTGTCCGCCTTGTCCGTCACGATCAGCTCGATGGCCTTCGTGCCCCCGACCCGGGTGGAGCCGCCCTTCTTCGCCGTGCCGAACGAGTCGAAGGGCCGTTCGCACGAGGTGAGACCGCCGCCCGAACCGGCCGGGTCCACCGGCGTCTTCACCCACAGCTTCTGCTCGCCGGTGACACCGGGGATCTTCTTCCACTTCTGCAGGTAGGCCCGGTTCGGCCGGACGTAGTCGGTCTCGCCCAGACGGATCTGCTCCAGGGCGGCGCCTCCGGTCATCTCGGTCTTCGACCTGCACCGGCTGTCCAGGTCGGTCTCGAGGTGGCTGGTGACGGTGCCGCTCGCCGTGCGGTTGGTGATGTCGACGGTGACGGAGTCCAGCTTTCGCATCGTCGCGTTGGCCTCGTCGAGGAGGTCGCCGGCGGACTTGTCGTCGCCGGTGCCGCCGGAGCCGCACCCGGCCAGGGCTGCGCCCGCCAGCAGGCACGCGAGCGCGGTCGTCGTCACGGTAGCCATGGCCCGCACGGAGCCCCCCTGATGTTCGTGTCGGCCGATGATCAGCACGGGAGCCTACCCGTCCACCGGTGTGCGCGGCGGACAGGCCGGGTTCAGGCTCCGGAACCGGTCTCGCGGACCAACTCGATCGCCCGGCCAAGGGTGTCGAGCCGGTCGTCCAGGGTCTTCCCGGCGGGATAGAGACGGACCGTGTCCACACCGGCGTCCCGCCAGACCCGCAGCCGTCGCCGCACCATCTCCTCGGTGCCGATGAGCGTGGTGGCCAGCACCATCTCGTCGGTGACGAGACGCGCCGCACCGGCTCGGTCGCCCGCCTGCCAGCGCTCCCGCACCTCCGCCGCGACCTCGGCCCAGCCCTGACGGCCGTAGGCCCGGTTGTAGAAGTTGGTCGACGCGGAACCCATGCCGCCCAGGCTGAAGGCGAGTTCCTTCCTCCGGTCCGCGATCATGGCGCCGAGCTCCTCCTCGTCCGGGGCGAACGCGACCTCGGCGCCCTGGCAGACGTCGAACCCGGCGCGTCCGCGCCCGGCGGCGGCCAGCCCCTCGTCCAGCGGGGCGAAGTAGGCCTCCGCCGCGCCCTCCGGTACGAAGCTGGTGCCGAGCCAGCCGTCCGCGACCTGGCCGGTCAGCCGCAGCATGGCGGGCGACAGCGCGGCCAGGTAGACGGGGACGGGGTGCTCGGACCGCATCGACAGGCGCATCGGCACCGCCTCCCCGCCGGGCAGCGGAATCCTGAACTCCGAACCCGAATGGGAGATCTTGCCGCCCGCGACCACCTGCCGCACGATCTCCACGGTCTCGCGCATCCGAGCCAGAGGACGGGCGAACGGCACCCCGTGCAGGCCCTCCATCACCTGCGGTCCGGACGGGCCGAGCCCCAGCAGGAAACGCCCGCCGGACAGGTTGGACAGGGTGATCGCCGCCTGGGCGAGGGCCACCGGCGTGCGCGTTCCGACCTGCATGACCGCGGAGCCCAGCAGCATCCGCTCCGTACGGGCCGCGTAGAAGCCGAGGGCGGACGGGGCGTCCGATCCCCACGCCTCGGCCACCCAGCAGACATCGAGCCCCAGTTTCTCCGCCTCTACGACGAAGTCGGCCTGCCGGGACCAGGAGCCGAGGGCCGCCGCCTCGACGGTCGTCGCCGTGCGCATCACGCCTCCGCCCGCTGCCTGATGTGCTCCAGCGTGGCGGTCATGCCTCGCTCGAACTCCCGCAACCTCACGAACACGATCTTCTGCTCCTTCTCCGGCATGGCGTCGATCGCGTAGGAGAGGCCGGAGCGTCCCGGTCCCATCCGCATCCACTGCGACAGTTCGGTCCCGCCGTCCCTGGGCTCGAGCCCGAACCGCCAGACGGCACTGGGCTCCGCCGGATCGCCGACCGCCCAGGCGAACGCCCGCCCCGGGGCACAGGTGACGACCGTGGAGGTCGTCTCCCACTCGCCGAACGTCTCGTGCCTGCTCCGGCCGGTGAACCGCGCCCCGACGGCAGGCCCGGCGGCTCCGTCGGCCCACCCCGCCCACTGCAACTCCTCGCTCAGGTCCGGCATCCGCGTCACGTCCGACACCAGCGCCCACACTCTCCCCGGCGGAGCGGCGATCCACGTCGCCACCTCGACCGTCGGTCCGTCCGTGTACCGCGCGCCCGTCCACTCCATCGCGTGCCGGCCTCCTCGTCGACAGGGACTGTGGCGGTAGAGTTGCGTAATGAGACTCACCAGGTCAAGAGGGCATGTGTGTCCGTACCTTTAACGGACCGTGAAGGTGGGCGCAGGCGTGCCCCAGTGTGCGGAACTGCGCTCGCGGGGCCGCGTACGCTACCGATGGCTGCACCCCGGGGGATCTTCACGTCTGACGTGTCCGCCGGTGGGGGAGTCATCAGGGACGGCAGTGGCCGAGCCGATCCGTCGGCGGGCACCATGAATTACGGCCGGGCGCGGTCGCGAGGGTGCGCCCGAGCCTTCGAGTGGAGGACGAGATGGGATCGGCGATGGGCGAGCGGGATCACCGCCGGCAGAGATGGGCGGCCAGAGGAGCCCTTGCCGCGGTCGCGCTGGCGGCGTTGCTGCCCCTCGTCTCCGGCGGTCTGAAGGGACTGCTGCTGCTTCTGGCCGGCCTGGCGGGACTCGCCCTGACCGCGGCGGCGCTCTGGTGGGTCCTGTCCCGCCGCGGACCGGTACGCATGGCGGCGGCCGTACTGGCCGTCGTCGCCCCCGTCGGCGTCATCATCCTCTTCGCCGCCGCGAATCTGATCTGGGTGGTCTTCGCCTCGCTGCTGCTGTGGTGCGTCGCGGTCTGGAGCGGCCGCTACGCCCTGCGCAGCACGGGCCTGCGGCCGGTGCGGGTCAAGGAGTACCGCACACCGCCGCCGCAGCGCCCCTTCCTCCTGCTCAACCCGCGTTCCGGCGGCGGCAAGGTCGAGAAGTTCTCCCTCAAGGAGAAGGCAGAGGAGCTGGGTGCCCGGGTCGTCCTGCTCGACCCGGACCACCACCAGGACGTCACCGCCCTGGCCAAGGCCGCCGTGGCCGACGGAGCCGACCTCCTGGGTGTCGCGGGCGGCGACGGTACGCAGGCGATGGTCGCCGCCGTCGCGGCGGAACACGGCCTCCCGTTCCTCGTCATCTCGGCCGGCACACGCAACCACTTCGCCATGGACCTCGGCCTGGACCGGGACGACCCGTCCACCTGCCTCGACGCCCTCACGGACGGGGTCGAACTCCGCGTCGACCTCGGCTTCGCCGACGACCGCCCGTTCGTCAACAACGCGTCGTTCGGTGTCTACGGGGCGGTCGTCCAGAGCCCCGGCTACCGCGACGACAAGGTGGGCGCCGCGCTGGAGCGGCTGCCCGAGCTGCTCACCCGGCAGAGCGGCCCGCGTCTGACGGCCAGCGCCGACGGCACCACCATCACCGACCCGCAGGCCGTCCTGGTGAGCAACAACGCCTACCGCATGGACGACCCGTTCGGCTTCGGCCGGCGCGAGCGGCTCAACTCCGGGAAGCTGGGCGTGCTCGCCGTCCGCGTGGACAGCGCCGTGGAAGCGGCCGAACTCCTGCTGTCGCCGCGCCCGGAAGGCCTCACCGTGCTCACCGCCCAGCACGTCGTCGTCCACTCCGACGAACCGCATCTCGAAGTCGGCCTCGACGGCGAGGCGCTCACCCTGCCCGCCCCCGTCCACTGCCGCATCGCACGCCGGGCCCTGCGCGTCCGGGTGCCCCGCAACCGCCCCGGAGTCCCCGAGGCCCCACCCCGCCTGGACTGGCGCCGGCTCCGCAAACTGGCGGCCGCGGTCGGCCGTACCGCCGCACCCACCCGCTCCCGGCGCCCCTGAGCGCGGTGCCCGGCCCCATGTGAAAAGGTCCCCCTGCCGCTTCGGGCAGGGGGACCTTTCACATGCGATCAAGCGGGTTACGCGCCCTTCGGCCCCGCCTGCTGTACGACCTCGAAGGACCAGAGGGTCGAGTCGCTCGCGGCGGGCTTGGGCCGCTCGCCGCCCTCGCCGCCCTGGTGCGCGGCCTTCATCGGCCCCTCCATCCAGGCCTGGAACGACGCCTCGTCACGCCACCGCGTGTAGACGAGGTAGGTGTCGGTGCCCTCCACCGGGCGGAGGAGCTCGAACCACTCGAACCCGTCGGAGCTCTCCACGGTGTGCGCGCGGGAGGCGAACCGCTTCTCCAGCGTCTCCCGCTGCTCGGCGGGCACGGTCAGCACATTGATCTTGACTACGCTCATGGCCCCATCTTGCCCGATGTCGCATCCGCGCCGGCCGGGACCTGCGCCGCCGGAGGTTTTGAACGCGTTCAAATGTGAGCTAGGGTCGGTCCCACACGTCGAGGGGGAGACCTTCATGAAGTTCGTGATACCCGGCGGGACCGGACAGGTCGGCACGTTCCTCAAGCGCGCGCTGAGCGCCGCCGGGCATGAAGTCGTGGTCCTGACCAGGCGTCCCGCAGGCAAGGGCGAGGTGCACTGGGACGGCGCGACCCAGGGGCCGTGGGTGCGGGAGATCGACGGCAGCGATGTCGTCGTCAACCTGGCCGGCCGGAGCGTGAGCTGCCGTTACACCCCGGCCAACCTCCGCGACATGATGGACTCGCGGGTCGACTCCGCCCGGGTCGTGGGCGAGGCCATCGCCAAAGCCGCCCGGCCGCCCCGGGTCTGGCTCCAGATGAGCACCGCGACGATCTACGCCCACCGCTTCGACGCGCCCAACGACGAGGCCACCGGCGTGATCGGCGGAGCCGAACCCGGCACCCCCGGCTACTGGGCCTACAGCGTCGACATCGCCAAGGCCTGGGAGCGGGAGCAGGAGACGGCCGACACGCCGGACACCCGGAAGGTGGCCCTGCGTGCCGCCATGGTGATGAGCCCGGACCGCGGCGGTGTCTTCGACGTCCTGCTGCGGCTGGCCCGGCTCGGCCTCGGCGGCCCGGTCGCCGGCGGCGCGCAGTACGTGTCCTGGATCCACGACCGGGACTTCGTCCGGGCGGTGGAGTTCCTCGTCGCCCGGGACGACATTACGGGCCCGGTCAACATCGCCGCTCCCACGCCGCTGCCGCAGCGCGCCTTCATGCGCGCCCTGCGTGCCGCCTGGGGGATGCCGGTGGGACTGCCCGCGACGCGCTGGATGGCCGAGGCCGGCGCCTTCGTGCTGCGTTCGGACACCGAACTGCTTCTGAAGAGCCGCCGCGTCGTCCCCGGCCGTCTGCTCGAAGCGGGCTTCGCTTTCGATCACGCCGGCTGGCCGGAGGCCGCGGACGACCTCGTGCGGCGGGTCCGCGGCCGCGACCTGGGGTGAGCCGGGGTCAGCTCTGTCCCTTGCCCTGCTCCAGGGCCTTGCCGGTCATGTCGGTGACCTGCCCGGCCGGCGGCTCGTCCGCCTCCACCTCGGTACCGAAGTCGGTGAAGTCCATGACCGTGCGCACCGTGACCTTCTGCGGCGCGGCCGAGGCGTTGCCGGAGGGCCGCTGCGTCGACGTCGGGGCCTTGAGGGTCATGTCGAGCTGCTGACGGCGCATCCGGCCGTCGTCGTCCAGCCACACGTCCATCGGCAGGGTCGGGCCGACCTGCCGGCGAAGAGTGTCGCCGCCGGGCAGCTCGGCGACGTCGACGGAGACGCGGTAGTGCGTGGTCCGCACCCCGCCGATCGTGGCCGTGCCCTTCTCGGTCACGTCTTTGTCCGTGATGGCTTTGGCGTACGCCGCCGACTGCGCCGGGTCGCTCATGGAGTTGTCGCCGGCGCCCTGCTGCTCGGCGACCTTCCCCAGGTCGATCTTGATCCAGGGCTTGCCGTCCGGCGCCTGGCCCTTGGGTATCTTCTGGTACAGCACCCGATCGATCACGCGCTGCTCGATCCGCTGCCCCCGCACCGTGACCGTCATGACGCTGTCGCCGTCGTCCAGGTCCACGACGCCCTGCCCGTCGGCCGACTCCGAGGCGCCCTGGGCCGAGGTCCGCACCCGGAGCTTCACCTTGGCGGTGTCCTCCTCGGCCGTCCTGTCGTAGGCAGAGCGCACCGCCTGGGTGCCCCGCTCCCGGGTGCCGCTGTCGGCGGAGGAACCCCGCGCACCATCGCCGGTGTCCCCGTCGTCGCCGCAGCCGGTCAGCACCGCTCCCGCCAGGACACCGGCGACGCCTAAGGCACAGATCCTCCTGCCGTTCCCCGCCCTGCTCATCGAACCAGCTCCTCTCAGGTGTGGTGCGACCCAAGTGCCCGAACCGGACATGAACACACGTGTCGGTACGAGGAGTTGGCCACCGGGAGGTTCCTGACGAGGCCGGTGCGGATGCCGGAGTCCGGTCAGCGGCGGCCGCGGAGCTTGCCCAGCAGACGCTGGGCCTGGGCCCGCTTGCGGGGGTCGGCCGCGGCCCGCCGTGCCTGCTCGACGGCCCGCCGCCCCTGCGGACTCCGGGCGAACTGCTTGATGCGATCCAGGATGTTGGCCATGAGGCACCTTCCCTCGTGTCTGACGTGCTTGTTGTCTGTAGCCCGCCTACCCCTCCGAGGAGGGGATCAGCCCTCACCCGCCCTGACAGCGGGCGACCGAATGTGTTTGCCGACGGAGTCAGAGGCAAGTCGGTGTCCATGACTGAACAGAACAAGCGCACGAATCACAAGCCGACCACCATTCAGGCGACGGAGTCCAAGGCGCGCAACGCCACGGACAAGGCGACCGCGCCGACGACCCAGGCCGCGAAGCGTGCGGCGGCCAAGGTCGATGACGCGGGGTCAGCGGTCAAGGCCGGTGCCGAGCGCTCCGCCGAGGCGACGACGGCGGCCATGCAGACGGCGGCCAAGGGCGTCGAGGCCGGCCGCCAGGCGGTCGTCACGGCCTCGGGTCACGTCGCGGCCACGGCGAAGACGGCCTGGACGGTCATCGCCCACCGCAAGCTCGTCGCCGCGGGTGTCGGAGCCGGCCTGACCGCACTGAGCGCCGCGTCGTACGCGGTCGGACGGCGCGCGGAACGCGGCACCCACGGTCCCGTCACCCGGTTCACCGGCGGACGGATCTGACCACGGCAAGGGCGTCGACGTGACGGCCACGAGGAGGACAGGCGGCGCGGCGCGCATCACCGGACGTCCCGGTGGTCCGCGGCGCCGCCTCCTTGCGGTCCCCGGCGCGCCCCGGCATCCGAAGGCACCGCCTCCGTGTGCTCCATAGCAAGTCCCGCCGCTCGACACCTCTCCTTCCCGTGGCTTGGCGCACATCCGGCCCTCGTAGTGGTGTCCCCCTCGCGCGGCACCGCCGTGACGAGGAAGGATGAGACCGCAAGCGAAGGATCAACCCATGCGGAGGAGCGGGCCCATGCAGCACGAGCGAGCGGGCAATCCGGCCGGTTTCGAGGATCTCGTCGATGTGGCCCGGCTGGTGACCGCGTACTACGCGCTCCACCCCGACCTGGACGATCCGGGGCAGCGCGTCACGTTCGGGACCTCCGGACACCGCGGATCGTCCCTGGCGAGCGCGTTCAACGACGACCACATCGCCGCCACCAGCCAGGCCATCTGCGAGTACCGCGCCGATCAGGGCATCACCGGCCCGCTCTTCCTGGGCGCGGACACACACGCCCTGTCGGAGCCCGCGCGCGTCACCGCCCTGGAGGTGTTCGCCGCCAACGAGGTGACGGTGCTGATCGACGACACGGACGGCTACACGCCGACCCCGGCCGTCTCGCACGCAATCCTCGCCCACAACCGCGGCAGCACCACGGGTCTCGCGGACGGCGTGGTGGTCACGCCCTCCCACAACCCCCCCGCCGACGGAGGGTTCAAGTACAACCCGCCCAGCGGCGGCCCCGCCGCCTCCGACGCCACCTCCTGGATCCAGGACCGGGCCAACGAGATCATCCGGGGCGGCCTGAAGGACGTACGGCGCATCCCTTATGCCCGGGCCCTCGCCGCCCCCACCACCGGCCGCTACGACTTCCTGGGCACCTATGTCGCCGACCTGCCCAGCGTGCTCGACCTGGACGCGATCCGCGCGGCCGGGGTGCGGATCGGGGCGGACCCGCTGGGCGGGGCGTCCGTCGCCTACTGGGGCCGCATCGCCGAACAGCACGGCATCGACCTCACCGTGGTCAACCCGCACACCGACCCCACCTGGCGGTTCATGACGCTGGACTGGGACGGCAAGATCCGCATGGACTGCTCGTCGCCGTACGCGATGGCCTCGCTCATCGGGCAGCGCGACCGGTTCCAGATCTCCACCGGCAACGACGCCGACGCCGACCGGCACGGCATCGTCACCCCGGACGCGGGCCTCATGAACCCCAACCACTACCTGGCCGTCGCCATCTCCTACCTGTACGCCCACCGCGACCGCTGGCCGGCCGCCACCGGCATCGGCAAGACCCTGGTCTCCTCCGCCATGATCGACCGGGTCGCCGCGGACCTCGGCCGTGGACTGGTCGAGGTGCCCGTCGGGTTCAAGTGGTTCGTGGACGGGCTGGCCGGCGGCACCATCGGGTTCGGTGGGGAGGAGTCGGCCGGGGCGTCCTTCCTGCGCCGGGACGGCTCCGTGTGGACCACCGACAAGGACGGCATCATCCTGGCGCTGCTCGCCTCCGAGATCACGGCCGTCACCGGCAAGAGCCCGTCGGAGCACTACGCCACGCTGGCCGCCCGCTTCGGCGAGCCCGCCTACGCCCGGATCGACGCTCCGGCGTCCCGAGAGGAGAAGGCCCTGCTCGCCAAGCTCTCACCGGCCCAGGTCAGCGCGGACACCCTGGCCGGAGACGCGGTCACCGCCGTCCTCACCGAGGCCCCGGGCAACGGCGCCCCCATCGGCGGCATCAAGGTGACCACGGACAACGCCTGGTTCGCGGCCCGCCCCTCGGGCACCGAGGACGTCTACAAGATCTACGCCGAGTCCTTCCTCGGCCCCGACCACCTCGGCCGGGTCCAGGAGGAGGCCAAGAGTGTGGTGCTGACGGCGCTGGGCGGCTGACCACCGACAGGACCGCACACGGCCCGGGCCACGTCGTCGTGGCCCGGGCCGTACGGGCTGCCGGCTCGTCCCGCCGGACCGGGATACAGGACACTGGGGGCAGATCCGATCCGGGAAGGACCGTCACGTGATCATCTTTGGCACCAAGGGGTACCTGTACCAGCTGGCGATACTGACGCTGGTCTGCGGGCAGTGCGGCAACCCCGCCGCGCACACGCTCAGGAAGCGCGTCACGAAGTTCACGCTGTTCTTCGTGCCGCTGTTCCCGATCTCGACGAAGTACCTGACGCAGTGCACCTTCTGCGGCGCGGAACAGAAGGTGACCAAGGAGCAGGCGGAGCAGTTGCAGATCCAGAACGCGGGCGGCCAGGGTGGTCAGCCGCACGGGCACCCGGAGCAGCAGCACCATCGGTTCTAGTGTTCTTGTGCGTGACACTTCGGTGAGCGGCGAAGTATCCCGCCCGTAGCGTCCTGATCATGAAGACCGACACTCACATCGTGGTCCGGCCGAGCATCCTCTACTTCGGCACGCCCGTGGTCCTGCTGACCACCGAGAACGGCGACGGCACCTTCAACCTGGCTCCCATCTCCTCCGCATGGGCCCTGGGGCAGCACATCGTCCTGGGCCTGGGGAGTGAGAGCCATACCGTACGCAATCTCGCGGAACGCGCGGAACTCGTGATCAACGTCGCCTCGCCCGAGCTGTGGGAGCACGTGGAACGCCTTGCACCGCTCACCGGGGCCGACCCGGTGCCGGAGGCCAAGCGGGCCGTCTACCGGTACGAGCGGGACAAGTTCGCCGCGGCCGGGCTCACACCGGCCGCGGCCGACCTCGTGAAGCCGCCCCGAGTCGCCGAGTGCGCCCTGCAGTTGGAGGGCCGGGCCGGTGCGCCGACACCCGGGGGAGGGGGCCACTTCTTCAGCGTCGAATGTGAGGTCCTGCGCGTCCACGCCGCCGAACATGTCGTCGTGCCCGGCACCCACCACATCGACCCCGCCGTCTGGAGCCCCCTCATCTACAACTTCCGCCACTACCACGGCCTGGCCCCTGAGCTCGGCCACGGTTTTCGCTCGGAGACGGCCGGGGCGGCCACCAGCGCGGCCTGACACGTACCCCGGCCAGTGTGCTCACCCCGACGACACCCGGCGCCCTCCCGCCGAGCGCGGCGACGCCATGGACGCCGCCGTCATGAACGCGGGCGTGAGGTCCCCGGCGGCGCGCCCACCCCGGAGCGGGGAAGGCGCACGCCCGGGCTCGCATCCGTGTTCGATCAGCGGCCGGGCCGGTTCCGCTTCCTTTCCGGACCGGCGCGGATCCGTGTGGCAACCGCACGATCTCGGGTACCCGGCCCGCCACGGGCCCGGACCTGTGCTGCGGGCCGATGGGCCTCCTGCAGTCGATCAGTGAAAACGGAGGCATGAAGATGAGCACCGTCAAGGAAACCGTGGAAGTCGACGTCCCCGTCCACACCGCCTACAACCAGTGGACGCAGTTCGAGGAGTTCCCGAAGTTCATGGAGGGCGTCGAGGAGGTCAGGCAACTGGACGACCGCCACAACCACTGGACCACCAAGATCGGCGGAGTTCGGCGCGAGTTCGACACCGAGATCGTCGACCAGCTGGCCGACGAGCGCGTCACCTGGCGCACGACCAGCGGCGACATCAACCAGAGGGGGTCCGTCCGCTTCGAGCGCCTCGACGACACCCACACCAGGGTCGAGCTGGTGATGGACATCGAGCCCAGTGGAGCCGCGGAGAAGGCGGCGGACATGACGGGCACGATCGACCGCCGGGTCAAGGGCGACATGAAGCGCTTCAAGCAGTACATCGAGGAGCGCGGAGCCGAGTCCGGCGCCTGGCGCGGACGCATCCAGCCCGGCGGCACCGACCCCGTCCTCTGACCCCCACGCTCCGTCCCGGACCCGGCCTCAACCGTGGAGGCCGGGTCCTTTTTGCGTGCGCGCGCGGAGAGGAGGTGATGATTCGGCCATCGTTATGACATGCACCTGTCTATATCGGCCTCCTGGTGGCACGCTGCCCTCTGACTGTCCGCAGTGACACCCCCTGCCTGACCGGGCGGACGGTTCCCCGCCGCCCGGCCCCCGCAGCAGAAGGAGACCGCGTGATAGGCAGACCCCGCAGCCTTCGATCGTCCGGCGGCACCACCCGCCTGCGCCACACCGTCCTCGGCGCACTCGCCGGCGTCGCCGCACTCCTGGCGACCGGTGTCACCGCCGCACCGGCGAGCGCCGCGCCCGAACCGGGAGCCATGGCACCCTTGGCGCGGCAGAGCGCCCTCGACTTCTGGACCCCGCAGCGGATGCGCGCGGCCACCCCGCTCGACATCCTGTCCGTCGACCGCTCCGACGTACGGGCGTCCGCACCCCGCAAGGGCAAGGCGACCGTCGTGGCGCCCAGCGCACCCGTCTCCGACGTGGGACCCCTGGCGATCCCGCACGGCGGCGGTCCCTGGTCCGGCGGGGGAGCGGTGACCAAGACCGCGGGGCGGGTGTTCTTCACCTACCAGGGGCGGACCGCCTCCTGCTCCGGCAACGCCGTCACCAGCGCCAACAAGAGCACCGTCATCACCGCCGGGCACTGCGTGAAGATGCAGGGAGCCTGGCATACCAACTGGGTGTTCGTGCCCGGCTACCACGACGGCCAGCGCCCGTACGGCACCTGGGCCGCGTCCAAGACCCTGTCCACGCCGCAGTGGACGGCCAGTGAGGACATCAACTACGACATCGGCGCCGCCGTCGTCGCCCCGCTGGACGGGAAGCAGCTGACCGATGTCGTCGGCGGCCAGGGGCTGGCCTTCAACACCGGCTACAACAAGGCCATGTACTCCTTCGGCTTCCCGGCCGCCGCTCCGTACGACGGCGAGAAGTTCATCTACTGCAGCGGAACCACCTTCCGGGACTTCCTGCTGTCCAGCGACCACGGCCTGACCTGCAACATGACCGGCGGCTCCAGCGGAGGCCCGTGGTTCACCCGGTTCGACGAGGCCACCGGGACCGGCCTGCAGTCCTCGGTGAACAGCTTCAAGTACAACTTCCTGCCGAACGCCATGTACGGCCCGTACTTCGGCGCGGACGCGCAGAACCTGTACCAGAGCGCCCAGTCGTCCTGAGCCGTCGCACCAGCCGGGAGCCGGGTCCGCCCCACCACCGGGGCGGACCC
>NZ_JBSHKH010000114.1:0-6917 GCF_053643595.1 Streptomyces sp. NPDC055506
TTGACGCGACAACCGCTGCGGGCGGACACCCCCCGACACGGCCCCTTCTCGCCGTACGCGAGTGCGGGCGCGTCGTGGCTCGCCCCGGCCGCGGGCGGCCCGCAGTGGGGGCGGGCCGCACGCGGGCGGGTGGTGCGGGTCAGGAGCAGCGGGGGCGGATGTAGCCGTCGCTGCCTGTGTTCACGTAGGCGTCCGAGATGTACTGGCCGCTCGCGATGTTGTCCCAGATGGTTGTCGTGCCGTACGGGCCCGTGACGCGGGTGCCGGGGGTCTGGCAGTGGATGGCGACCCGGGCGCCTTCCGACAGGGTCCTGACGATCGGGTAGCCGGTGCCGGGGCCGCTGCGGACGTTGAGACTGACTCCGGGTGCGATCGAGTAGTACGTGGCCGCGGCGGCCAGTGTGGTGACCACCGGCATGCCGGTACTGTGCTTGACCTGTTCGACAGGCTCTACAGACATGAAAAACCTCCCCCGTTGACCCCATGGCAGCCATGGGGTCCCGTTGATTCCCCTGAATCACGCCATCAAACACTTGTGCATGATTCGCCAGCGGAGGCTAGCAAGCCGCCTCTGTCTCGTACGAGTCATCGACTAGGCTCCGTGCGTCGCGCGCGCGGACGAACAGCACGGGGGTGGTTCCATGGCGGCGCAGGGAAACGCCGGAGCGGGCCCGGAAGCGGAACTTCCTGAACATGCCGGTCACTACCGGCTCGAGGAGCGTCTGGGCTCGGGCGGCATGGGTGTCGTGCATCTGGCCCGGAGCACCTCCGGGATGAAGGTGGCCGTCAAGGTCGTGCACGCGCAGTTCGCCGAGGACCCCGAGTTCAGGGGGCGTTTCCGGCAGGAAGTGGCCGCGGCACGGCGGGTGAGCGGGGCGTTCACCGCGCCTGTTGTGGATGCCGACCCCGAGGCTGGGCGGCCCTGGATGGCCACGCTGTTCATCCCGGGTCCGACGCTGGCCCAGGAGGTGAAGCGGAACGGGCCCTTGGCTCCCGCCCAGTTGCGGCGGCTGATGGCCGGGCTCGCCGAGGCGCTGCGCGACATCCATCGGGTCGGGGTCGTGCACCGGGACCTGAAGCCGAGCAATGTCCTGCTCGCCGAGGACGGGCCGAAGGTCATCGACTTCGGCATTTCCCGGCCAAAGGACAGCGAGTTGCGGACCGAGACCGGGAAGCTGATCGGTACGCCGCCGTTCATGGCTCCCGAGCAGTTCCGGCGGCCCCGGGAAGTGGGGCCCGCCGCCGATGTCTTCGCGCTCGGGTCCGTGATGGTGCACGCGGCCACCGGGCGGGGGCCGTTCGACTCCGACAGTCCTTACGTCGTCGCCTACCAGGTCGTGCACGACGAGCCCGATCTGGCCGGTGTACCGGAGCAGCTGGCGCCGCTCGTGCTGCGGTGTCTCGCCAAGGAGCCCGAGGACCGGCCCTCGCCCGACGAGTTGATGCGGGAACTGCGGTCGGTGGCGGCCTCGTACGACACGCAGGTGTTCATACCGGCGCAGCGTGTGGAGGAGACGCCGGACGCGGGTGAGGCGCCGAGTGCGGATGAGCCGCCGGCCGTCGAGGCTCCGCGCCGGTCCAGGCTGCGCCTTGGGAAGCGGGCCGTTCTCGGGGCCGGTGCCATCGGGCTGGCTGTCGTCGGCGCGCTGGCGGCGGTGCCTCTTGTCGGGGGCGGTCCCGGTCCGGCGCCCGCGGTGAGCGCACCACGGACCACGGCTGCCGCCTTCACGGCGTGGGCGGCTACGCCGTTGTCCGGGACGGGCACTCCGCTGTGTTCTTACGCGGTCGGGAAGTTGCTCTGCGCGCAGAGCGGGCTGGTCTACGCGCTGGATCCGGCGGACGGGCGGTTGCTGTGGAAGTACTCGTTGGAGGGGGTCGCCGGCGAGGGGCCGCCGAGTGGGGCTCCGGTCGTGTCGGGTGACTTGGTGCTGGGCGGGCTCGGCCATGGGCAGCGGCTGACCCTGCTCGATCCCGACTCGGGTGATGTGGTGCGGCGGCAGAACATGTCCATGTCCGGCGGGGTGCAGGAGGTGGGAGGCATGGTGCTGCTCACCGCCCCCGACGGCACGGTCACCGGGGTGGACAGTGCCTCCGGGGACGTGAAGTGGAGTCAGCGGATTCCGGGGCAGGACGTGCCGTACTTCGTGTCGTTCCCGGGTGATCCGCTGGCGTACGCGGCGACCCTGTCCGGTGACGGTGCCGGTACGACGGTCACCGCGGTGGACCCGGGCACGGGCGAGGTGCGGTGGGACGCGCGGCTGGAAGGGGCGTTGGAGCCGATCGGCAGCGAGGACGGGTCGGTCGTGTTCGTGTCGGTCGATGCCGTGCGCGGGGAGGCGCGGGCCGTGGTCCGGTACAGCCCGGAGGGGCGGAAGAGCGAGCGGGTGCCGTTGCGTATCCCGTTGCAGGGGGCCCAGGGCAGTGTGCGCGGGGACGTCGTCCATCTGATGGCGGAGGGCGGGGGGCTGGTCGCTGTCGATCTGAAGGCGCGCAAGCAGCTGTGGAGTCTGCAGACCGGTGTGGCCCGGGGGTCCGTGCCCGTCGCAGGCGATCGGTATGTGTACGTCACCACGCCGGATGGCCGGCTGCTCGCCGTCGACGCGCGGCGCGGGAAGCTCGTCGGGCAGACCCCGCCGCGGCTGAGCGATCAGTCGGACCGGGTTCCGGCCACGCTGCCGACGCCCGTGGTCGTGGACGGCCGTGTCTACACCGGTGCTCCGGACGGCAGCGTCTTCGCCGTGGACGGGCGGGATCCGTCCGCCTGGTAGCGGGGGCGGATGCGGGGAGGGGCCGCCTCCCTGAGGCGGCCCCTTCGAGAGTGCTCAGCCGAGCTTCGACACGTCCCGGACGGCGCCCTTGTCCGCGCTGGTCGCCATCGCGGCGTAGGCGCGCAGGGCGGCGGAGACCTTGCGGTCGCGGTTCTTCGGGGCGTAGACGCCGTTCAGCGCCTGCTCACGGCGGGCCAGTTCGGCGTCGTCGACGAGGAGCTCGATGGTGCGGTTCGGGATGTCGATGCGGATGCGGTCGCCGTCCTCGACGAGGGCGATGGTGCCGCCGCCGGCCGCCTCGGGCGAGGCGTGCCCAATGGAGAGGCCGGAGGTGCCGCCGGAGAACCGGCCGTCGGTGATCAGGGCGCAGGCCTTGCCGAGGCCGCGGCCCTTCAGATACGAGGTCGGGTAGAGCATCTCCTGCATGCCGGGGCCGCCCTTGGGGCCCTCGTAGCGGATGACGACGACGTCGCCCTCCGTGATCTGTTTGAGCAGGATCTTCTCGACGGCCTCCTCCTGCGACTCGCAGACGACCGCCGGGCCCTCGAAGGTCCAGATCGACTCGTCGACGCCGGCCGTCTTCACCACGCAGCCGTCGACCGCGAGGTTGCCCTTGAGGACCGCGAGGCCGCCGTCCTTGGAGTACGCGTGCTCGACGGAGCGGATGCAGCCGCCCTCGGCGTCCTCGTCGAGGGCCTCCCAGCGCTCTGACTGGGAGAAGGCCTCGGCGGAGCGGACGCAGCCGGGGGCCGCGTGCCACAGCTCGAGGGCCTCGGGGGACGGGGAGCCGCCGCGCACGTCCCAGGTCTTCAGCCAGTCGGCCAGGGTCGGGCTGTGGACCGAGTGCACGTCCTCGTTGAGCAGGCCGCCGCGGTGCAGTTCGCCGAGGAGGGCGGGGATGCCGCCGGCGCGGTGCACGTCCTCCATGTAGTACGTGCGGTCCTTGGCGACGTTCGGGGCGACCTTGGCGAGGCAGGGGACGCGGCGGGAGACCGCGTCGATCTCGGCGAGGCCGAAGGGGACGTCCGCCTCCTGGGCCGCGGCCAGCAGGTGCAGGATCGTGTTGGTCGAGCCGCCCATGGCGATGTCGAGGGCCATCGCGTTCTCGAAGGCCGCGAAGGTGGCGACGTTGCGCGGGAGGACCGTCTCGTCGTCCTGCTCGTAGTAGCGGCGGGTGATGTTCATGACCGTGTTGGCCGCGTCGACGTAGAGCTGCTTGCGCGCGGTGTGCGTGGCCAGGGTCGAGCCGTTGCCGGGGAGGGAGAGGCCGATGGCCTCGGTGAGGCAGTTCATCGAGTTGGCGGTGAACATGCCGGAGCAGCTGCCGCAGGTCGGGCAGGCGTTCTCCTCGATGCGGAGGATGTCCTCGTCGGAGATCTTGTCATTGACGGCGTCGGAGATCGCGTCGACCAGGTCGAGGGTGCGGACCGTGCCGTCGACCAGGGTCGCGCGGCCTGACTCCATCGGGCCGCCGGAGACGAAGACCGTGGGGATGTTGAGGCGCAGGGCCGCGTTCAGCATGCCCGGGGTGATCTTGTCGCAGTTGGAGATGCAGATCAGGGCGTCGGCGCAGTGGGCCTCGACCATGTACTCGACCGAGTCCGCGATGAGGTCCCGGGAGGGGAGGCTGTACAGCATGCCGCCGTGGCCCATGGCGATGCCGTCGTCCACCGCGATGGTGTTGAACTCGCGCGGGATGCCACCGGCCTCGACGATCGCCTCGCTGACGATCCGGCCGACCGGCTGGAGGTGGGTGTGGCCCGGCACGAACTCGGTGAAGCTGTTGGCGACCGCGATGATCGGCTTGCGGCCGATGTCCGCACCCGGTACACCGGAGGCCCGCATAAGGGCGCGGGCGCCCGCCATGTTGCGGCCGTGGGTGACTGTGCGGGACCTCAGCTCGGGCATCGTCGCTCGCTCCTTCAGAGACGGCGTCAGAGATTTCGGAGACTTCTGACTGCTAACGAGCGTACGCCCGTCATCCAGTGGGCGGGACGGAGCGTCCGGAATGCGGGACGGGTGTCTCGTGTGGCGGGGCTCAGGGCCCGGTGAGGTGGCCCTGTACGACGGGTGCCAGCCGCGCGATGATCTGCTCCGGGTCCGCCGAGGCCAGCGGCTCGACCTTGATGACGTAGCGCAGCATGGCCGTGCCCACGAGCTGGGCGGCGGCGAGCTCGGCGCGCAGTTCGGCGTCCGGCAGCTCCAGGCGGCCGGCGATGCGGCGCAGTACCTGGGTGGCGACGATCCGGCGGAAGACGGCCGCCGCGGTCTCGTTGGTGACGGCGGAGCGGACGATGGCGAGCAGGGGCGCGCGGGTCGCCGGGTTCTCCCAGACGCCGAAGAAGAAGCGGACCAGGCGCTCCCCCACGCCGTCGAGCGGGCCTTCCTCGATGGCTTTCGGTGCCTCCATGGCGGGGGCGAAGGACTGGGTGATCGCCGCCTCGAAGACCTGTTCCTTCGTCCCGAAGTAGTGGTGCACGAGCGCCGGGTCGACCCCGGCCGCCTTGGCGATGCCGCGCACGGACGTCTTCTCGTAGCCGCGCTCGGAGAACTCCTCGCGGGCGGCGGTCAGGATGCGGTCGCGGGTGTCGGCCGACTCCGTGCGCGGGGGGCGGCCCCGGCGGCGGGCGGTGGTGCCGGTTCCGGCCGGGGGTCCGCCCGAGGGCCGGTCGTTCATCGTCGCGGCACCTTCACCGCCGAGGCCAGGTGCAGGCGCGTGAAGGCCAGCGCCTCCGCCAGGTCGGCCTCCCGCTCCGCGCTCGACATGGCGCGGCGGGTGTTGACCTCGATGACGACGTGCCCGTCGAAGCCGGTCAGGGCGAGCCGCTCCAGCACCTCGGCGCAGGGCTGGTTGCCGCGGCCGGGCACCAGGTGCTCGTCCTTGGCCGATCCCCTGCCGTCGGCGAGGTGGACGTGGCCGAGGCGGTCCCCCATGCGGTCGACCATGTCCAGGGCGTCGGAGCGGGCCGTCGCCGTGTGGCTGAGGTCGATCGTGAAGTGGCGGTAGTCGTCCTTCGTCACGTCCCAGTCGGGGGCGTACGCGAGCATCTCGCGGTCGCGATAGCGCCAGGGGTACATGTTCTCGACGGCGAACCGCACATCCGTCTCGTTCGCCATGCGCCAGATGCCCGCGACGAAGTCCCTGGCGTACTGGCGCTGCCAGCGGAAGGGCGGGTGCACGACGACGGTGCTCGCGTCGAGCTTCTCCGCCGCCGCACGGGCCCGCTGGAGCTTGGTCCAGGGGTCGGTGGACCAGACGCGCTGCGTGATGAGCAGGCAGGGGGCGTGCACGGCCAGGACGGGGATCTGGTGGTAGTCGCTGAGTCTGCGCAGGGCCTCGATGTCCTGGCTCACGGGGTCCGTCCAGACCATGACCTCGACTCCGTCGTAGCCGAGGCGTGCGGCGATCTCGAAGGCCGTGGCCGTCGACTCCGGGTAGACCGAGGCCGTCGACAGGGCGACCTTCGCGTCCGGGATCTTCACGGCTGGCTCTGCCATGCAGGACAGATTACGGGGTGTGGTCGGGGCGGGGCGGGGGGCCTCTTCGCCGTTGTGGTGTTTGCCACGGCGGGGGTGCATGTCCTTCGCAGCTCTCTTACGCGGACTCCCATGCTCTCTTACGCGGACTCCATGTGGTCCAGGCGCCGCAGGATCACGCCCTCCCGCAGCGCCCACGGGCAGATCTCCACGCGCTCGACGCCGAACAGGTCCATCGCGCCCTCGGCGACCAGGGCACCGGCCAGGAGCTGGCTCGCACGGCCCTCCGAGACGCCCGGCAGCTCGGCCCGTTCCGCCTCCGTCATGCCGGCCAGCCTCGGGACCCAGGCCTCCAGGGACTCCCGCTTGAGCTCGCGCTGGACGTAGGGGCCCTCGGCGGAGCGGGCGGCGCCGGCGATGCGGGCCAGCTGCTTGAAGGTCTTGGACGTGGCCACGACGTGGTCAGGAGAACCGATACGGCTGAACTCGCCGACCGTGCGGGCGATCTCGGTGCGGACATGGCGGCGCAGGGCGCGGACGTCGTCCTGGGAGGGCGGGTCGCCGGGCAGCCAGCCCGAGGTGAGGCGGCCGGCGCCCAGCGGCAGCGACACGGCCGCGTCGGGCTCCTCGTCGATGCCGTAGGCGACCTCGAGGGAGCCGCCGCCGATGTCC
>NZ_JBSHKH010000114.1:6927-26616 GCF_053643595.1 Streptomyces sp. NPDC055506
CCCGTGACCGCCCCTGGCTGTCGGCGGCTGCCGACGACGGTTCGGCGGATGCCGCCGGCTGCCGGCGTTGTCGGTGGCAGGCCCTAGGGTCCCGCCATGACCCACGACACCCACGACAGCCGCGACACGCACGGCACCGGTTTCCTGGACACCACCCGCACCTTCTACGACGCCATCGCCGAGGACTACGCCGACCTGCACCGCTCCATGGGCGCCGGCACCCCGCTCGACCGGGCCCTGATGGGCGCCTTCGCCGAGCTGGTGGGGCCGCAGGGGGAGGTGGCCGACCTGGGCTGCGGACCCGGCCAGCCGAACCAGCGGCGGGCGGCGAGGAAGGTGAGACGGGCCTCCTCCGCGCCGGTGAGGACCTGGAGCTCGACGCCGGTCTCGGCACGCACGCGCGCGAGGACGTCATCGGCGTTGCGGGCCTCGCGTACGGCGGAGGTGGCGAACGGCAGCAGATCCTCGACGCCCTTGTCCTCGGCGGCCTGGAGCGCATCCCGGACGACCGAGACGAGCTGGTCGACGCCGTGCGGGCCGATCGCGCCGTCGTCGTCGAGGAGCTGGGCGAGGCGCAGTTCCGCCTTGTGCGAGTGCGCGGGCAACGGGCACGCGCCGGGATGCGCGTCCACCACGAGCAGATGCACCGTGTTCGATCCCACGTCGAGGACACCGAGTCTCATGTACGGAACGCTACTGCCAGCCGGACGGTCCGCCGTCCTCGGTGTGGGTACAAGGCCCGTACCCTGGACCTGTGCCAAAGACGAAAAAGGCGAAGCGCGACAAATCATCGGGCCCCGCGGTGTCCGACGAGAAGGGCCTCGACTTCGCCCGCGCGTGGGTGGAGTTTCCTGATCCGGCGGACGACGAGCAGGTCTTCCGCTGCGATCTGACATGGCTGACCTCTCGCTGGAACTGCATCTTCGGCAGCGGCTGCCAGGGCATCCAGGCCGGCCGCGCGGACGACGGGTGCTGCACGTTGGGTGCCCACTTCTCCGACGAGGACGACGAGAAGCGGGTCGCCGAGCATGTGGCGAGGCTCACGCCGGACATCTGGCAGAACCACGCCGAGGGCACGAGCAGCGGCTGGGTCTCCGAGGACGAGGACGGCGACCGGCAGACGCGGCCCTTCCAGGGGTCGTGCATCTTCCAGAACCGCCCCGGCTTCAAGGGCGGCGCGGGCTGCTCGCTGCACATCCTCGCCCTGAAGGAGGGCCGCGAGCCGCTGGAGACCAAGCCGGACGTGTGCTGGCAGCTGCCGGTGCGGCGGACGTACGAGTGGATCGACCGGCCCGACGACACGCGGGTGCTGCAGGTGTCGATCGGTGAGTACGACCGCCGCGGCTGGGGTCCGGGCGGCCATGACCTGCACTGGTGGTGCACGTCGGCGACCTCGGCGCACGGTGCGGGCGACCCGGTGTACGTGTCCTACCGGCCGGAGCTGATCGAGCTGATGGGCAAGGCGGGCTACGACCGGCTGGTCGAGCTGTGCGAGGAGCGGCTGGCCTCGCAGCTGCCGCTGGTGGCGCCGCATCCGGCGGATCCTGTGGACTGAGCCGGTGTGGACTGAGCCGGTGGGCTGACCTGCGTCTATGACGTGGACGGGCTCGGGTCGTCGCCCTCCGGGGGCGGGGGTGCCGAGTCCGTCGGGTCCGGGGCCGGGTCCGTCGGCGTGGGGTCCGGGTCGGGTGACGGGGGCGGAGTCGTCGGCGTCGGGTCGGGGTCCGGCGCTGAGGTCGTGGGCGTCGGGTCGGGCTGGTGCGGCGGCGGGTCGCTGGGGTGGGGATCCGGGCCGGGGTCGGAAGGGGCGGGCGCGGTGCCGAAGCCCTCGATGTGGACGACGGCGCCGACGGGTGCCAGCGCCACCTGCGCGTGCCAGGGGCCGGCGGGCTCCCGCAGATGGTCGACGTACACCTTGATCGTCAACGACTCGCCGGGCCGGAGCGTTCCCGAGGACTGGCTGAGGTAGAGCCAGTCGGCTCCCGTGGACGCGGACCAGCGGACCGGGGCCGGGCCCCTGGCGGTGAGGGTGATCAGGGTGGTGTCGCCCGTGTTGTCCGCCGTGACGTCCAGGGCGCTCGCGCGGCCGGCGACGGCGACGCCGATGACCTCCACGGACACGTCGGCCTTGCCGTTCTTGCCGAAGCGGGGGCCGGGTCTGGTGCTCGCGTTGCCGGTGTTCTCGTAGCCGCCGCCCGCCATCTCGCCGTCCAGGCCGAGCGGGTCGTCGACCTCGAGCGCGGAGGCGGAGCGGCCGTCCTGGGCCTCGCCCACGGGGGTGCCTCGGTAGGCGGCCCACAGGGCGAGCACGGGGGCGGCCACGACGGTGGCGACGACGGTCGTGGTGACGGCACGCGCGCGGAGGCGGTCCCTGCGGGCGGCGCGGTCCTTGGGGTCCATCGGGTAGCCGCGCCGGTCGAAGCGGGGTGCGGCGCCACGCGCGCGTGGCGGGTGGGCCATGGCGACGTGCAGGGCCGCGAGGGGCGCCGGCAGGACGGGCAGCGCGGCGGGCGTGACGCTGGTGCCGGGCCAGCGGCCGGGGATGGCGCGCTCGGCTGTGCGGCGGCAGCACGGGCAGTCGTCGACGTGCCGGACGAGTTCGCGGCGCAGGGCCGTGCCGAGCACGAGCCGGTCGTCGCCGACGAGGTGGGCGACGCTCGGACACGCCCCGGTCTCCACCACGGCGAGGGCGGCACGCGTGCGTTCGACCTCGCAGGCGGCGGATGCGAGCAGGTCGCGGGTGGCGGCGAGGTCCATGCCCAGGACGGCGGCGACCTCGTGGGCGGCGAGGTGGTGGCGCACGGCCAGTTCGAGCGCCTCGCGCTGCTCCGGCGTGGTGCCGGCGGCCTCCGGCCAGGCCAGCAGGGCCAGTTCGCCGCGGCGCCGCTCCTGGACCTCCTCGGAGAGGGCCGGGGCGGCCGGGGGTTCGGCACGTCGCGTGCGGCCCGCCGCGTGGCTGCTCGTACGTTTCTGCTTGGCCTCGGCCAGCCCTCGCAGGCACGCCCAGCGGGCCAGCGCGTACAGCCAGGCCCTGCGGTCCGCGGGCGCCGCGGGGACGTGCCGGCCGCGGCGTTCGGCGAGCGCGAGGACGTCACCCAGGGCGGCGGTCGCGGCGTCGTGGTCGCACAGCACGGACAGGCAGTAGGTGAACAGGCCGTCCAGGTAGGGCTCGTAGCGCGCGGGCGGCCGCTGCACCAGCGTGCGGGCCGCACCGCGGTCACGCGCTTCCCGGTGCGCCCGGTGGGCGCCGGCCGAGCGGGTCGAGATCTCCGGCGTACTGCTCGTCATTCGGCGACCGTAGGGGGCCGGGAGTGTTACCTTCCGGCGGCTTGAGCACATTTAATCCGTACGGGTGAAACGATCCCTCAATAGGGGACAGGAACCGGTGGTTCCGCCGCTGGCGCGGGGTGGCGGGGGCCTGGCGCGCAGTGGGCCGCGCCCTCCGGTCCCCGCACTGTCAGTGGCTGCGGCTACGGTTTCGTCCATGGCTGCCCGTACGAAGACCACCAAGGACCGTCCGTCCTACCGCTGCACGGAGTGCGGGTGGCAGACGGCGAAGTGGCTCGGCCGCTGCCCCGAGTGCCAGGCCTGGGGGACGGTCGAGGAGTACGGCGCGCCCGCGGTCCGTACGACGACACCGGGCAGGGTCACCACCTCCGCCGTGCCCATCGGCCAGGTGGACGGCCGCCGGGCGACGGCCCGCTCCACCGGCGTGCCCGAGCTGGACCGGGTGCTGGGCGGCGGACTGGTCCCCGGCGCGGTGGTGCTGGTCGCGGGCGAGCCGGGCGTCGGCAAGTCGACGCTCCTGCTCGATGTGGCGGCCAAGTCCGCGAGCGACGAGCACCGCACCCTGTACGTCACGGGCGAGGAGTCGGCGAGCCAGGTCCGGCTGCGCGCCGACCGCATCAACGCCATCGACGACCATCTGTACCTGGCCGCCGAGACGGATCTGGCGGCGGTGCTGGGCCACTTGGACGCGGTGAAGCCGTCGCTGCTGATCCTGGACTCGGTGCAGACGGTGGCCTCCCCCGAGATCGACGGCGCGCCCGGCGGCATGGCGCAGGTGCGGGAGGTCGCCGGGGCCCTGATCCGGGCGTCGAAGGAACGCGGCATGTCCACGCTGCTCGTGGGCCATGTCACCAAGGACGGCGCCATCGCCGGCCCGCGCCTGCTGGAGCACCTGGTGGACGTCGTCCTGCACTTCGAGGGCGACCGGCACGCCCGCCTCCGCCTCGTGCGAGGCGTCAAGAACCGCTACGGCACCACCGACGAGGTCGGCTGCTTCGAACTGCACGACGAGGGCATCACGGGCCTCGCGGACCCGAGCGGACTCTTCCTGACCCGTCGGGCCGAACCGGTCCCGGGCACCTGCCTGACCGTCACTCTGGAGGGCCGCCGCCCGCTGGTCGCCGAGGTCCAGGCCCTCACGGTCGACTCGCAGATCCCCTCCCCGCGCCGCACCACCTCTGGCCTGGAGACCTCCCGTGTCTCGATGATGCTGGCGGTGCTGGAACAGCGCGGGCGGATCAGCGCCTTGGGCAAGCGAGACATCTACTCCGCGACGGTCGGCGGCGTGAAGCTCTCGGAGCCCGCGGCGGATCTGGCCGTCGCCCTCGCCCTGGCAAGCGCGGCGAGTGACACACCTCTCCCCAAGAACCTGGTCGCCATCGGGGAGGTCGGTCTCGCCGGCGAGGTGCGGCGGGTCACGGGCGTGCAGCGCAGGCTGGCGGAAGCCCACCGCCTGGGCTTCACACACGCCCTGGTACCGGGCGACCCGGGCAAGATCCCCACGGGTATGAAGGTTCTGGAAGTCTCGGACATAGGGGACGCGCTGCGGGTCCTTCCCCGCTCCCGTCGCAGAGAGGCCCCACGGGACGACGAGGGTCGCCGGTAGACTTTGCCCAGGTCTCGCCCGTCCGTGCGAACCAAGTGTGCGACACGGGGCGCCCCAGAACCTGCGACCGGAGGAGTGCAGTGGCAGCCAACGACCGGGCAGCAGCTCCCGGAAAATCCGGTGGGAGTGCCGGTACCGATGGCCTGATGCGCGCTTCACTGAGCGCCGTGGCACCCGGAACCGCCCTGCGTGACGGCCTGGAGCGGGTGCTCCGGGGCAACACCGGCGGTCTCATCGTGCTGGGCTCCGACAAGACGGTCGAGGCGCTGTGCAGCGGCGGCTTCGTGCTGGACGTCGAGTTCACCGCGACCCGTCTGCGTGAGCTGTGCAAGCTGGACGGCGGCATCGTGCTGTCCTCGGACCTGTCGAAGATCCTGCGCGCGGGCGTGCAGCTGGTCCCGGACCCGACGATCCCCACGGAGGAGACCGGCACCCGGCACCGCACCGCGGACCGCGTGAGCAGGCAGGTCGGCTTCCCGGTGGTCTCGGTCTCCCAGTCGATGCGGCTGATCGCCCTGTACGTCGACGGCCAGCGCCGCGTCCTGGAGGACTCGGCGGCGATCCTGTCCCGCGCCAACCAGGCCCTCGCCACCCTGGAGCGCTACAAGCTCCGCCTTGACGAGGTCGCGGGCACGCTGTCGGCGCTGGAGATCGAGGACCTGGTGACCGTCCGGGACGTCTCGGCGGTCGCGCAGCGCCTGGAGATGGTGCGGCGCATCGCGACGGAGATCGCCGAGTACGTGGTGGAGCTGGGCACCGACGGGCGTCTGCTGGCCCTCCAGCTCGACGAGCTGATCGCCGGCGTGGAGCCCGAGCGCGAGCTGGTCGTCCGGGACTACGTCCCCGAGCCGACCGCCAAGCGGTCCCGTACGGTCGACGAGGCCCTGGCCGAGCTCGACGCCCTCACCCACGCCGAGCTGCTGGAACTGCCCATCGTGGCCCGGGCGTTGGGCTACACCGGCTCGCCCGAGACGCTGGACTCGGCGGTGTCCCCGCGCGGCTTCCGCCTCCTCGCCAAGGTGCCCCGGCTCCCCGGCGCGATCATCGACCGTCTCGTGGAGCACTTCGGCGGCCTGCAGAAGCTGCTCGCCGCGAGCGTCGACGATCTCCAGACGGTGGACGGTGTGGGCGAGGCCCGGGCGCGCAGTGTGCGGGAGGGCCTGTCGCGGCTGGCGGAGTCCTCGATCCTGGAGCGGTACGTCTAGCCTTCGGCGCACGCTGATGCGTGAGGGGGTGTTCCCGGTCGGGAACACCCCCTCACGCGTGAAGGCCTGCACGCGTGAAGGCCTGGCGGTAGGCCGCCTGACCTACAAGCGGCTAATCGTTCTTCAGGACGAACGAGGTCTGCACCTTCGCGTAGCCCGGCGCCTTGGCTTCCACCAGGTAGGTGCCCGCCCCGGCCGAGCCCGAGGGCGGCGTGGCGCACTCGGGGACGCTGGGCTTGCGGTCCCACTTCAGGGCGTAGGTGATGCCGCTGCCCGCGGGCACGCGGTACAGCCGGCTGCCGGCGACCCTGGGGCAGTCCTTGGAGGACCAGTAGTCGTCGTCGGCGCTCGCCTCGGTGATCGTGAACACCGCGTTCTTCGGCCCGAGATCGATCTTGCAGTCGTGGCCGGAGATGTTCCGGGCGGTCAGCAGGAACGTGGGTGTCTGCTCGGGGTCGTAGTTGTTGTGCTGGCTGCGCAGGCTGAACTTGACCATACTGGCGGTGCAGTTGGGCAGCATGGAGCCGGCCGGCAGCGTGTCGCCCGCGCCGACGCCGCCCACCGTGGTACCGCCGTCGTAGCCACCGGCACCGCCGGCGCCGCCCGAACCGCCCGATCCCTCGGACCCGCCGGAGCCCGCACCGCCGCCGGCGCCCGCACCGGAACCGTCCCCGGTTCCGCCGCCCGAGGCGTCACCGGAACCGCCGCCGGACCCTGCCCCGGACCCGGACGACGAGCCGCCGGAGCCCTCGTCGCCCGACTCGTCGCGCCCGCCGGGTGCTTGGCTGATCGCCGGACCCGAACTCGACGGGCCGGGAGTGATGGAGGGCGCGGGATTCTTGCCGTTGGCGCCGTTGCCGCCGTCCTTGCCGCCTTCGCCGCCCATGGTCACGAGCCAGGTGGTCAGCAGCGCCAACAGGGCAGCCACGGACACCAGTACGACCCTCCGACGCCAGTAGATGGAGGAGGGAAGCGGCCCGACCGGATTGCGCAGAGATCCCACGGCGCAAACCTTACGAGAGATCAGCGCGTTCGCCGGTCCCACCCGCCGCTCAGGCTCACAACTTTTCCGGATCATCATGCCGGAAGCAGCCGCTCCACCCCTGTCTTTCGTCAGGTTCGGCACCCGACGATCGCATGGTGTGACCGGATCGGCTCGTCACTTACCGTCCGTGACCATGGACTTCGAGGACAGCGCGCCCTACCGCGACTTCACTTACTTCGCCGCCTGGTGCCGTGCCCGCCGCGCCCCCCGTGCGTTCGCGATCGCGTCCCTTGCACCTCTGGCCACGGCTGCGGCGTATGTGTGCGGTGCGCGGTGAGGTGCTCAAGTGGGCTGTCACGCAGGAGCGTCGGTGGCCCGCGCGGTCGCCGCCACGGCCACGGGGGTGCCCGGTGCGTGCCGTGTCGCGTTGGTCAGCGGGCTGCTCCCGGTGCACTCGGAGTCCGGACTCCGGGGCCCGCGCGACCAGTTGCTCCCAGGTCTCACCCGCGGGGGCAGCGGCACCCGCTCGTCGTCGTCCCCCCGCAGGACGCCGATAGTGAGGTGCAGCCGGTCCGCGCCGCGAGCGTTCACGCAGCCGGGCGGGCCCGGGCGGCTCGCAGGCCGAGGAGCAGCGCGGACACGCCGAGGGCCGGGGCGTAGGAGACGGTGGACAGGGCCGGGGTGGCGGTCGGGCTCAGGGTGGCCGCCAGCCCGAAGGCGGCGAGCGGCAGCCGTCGGGACAGGCCGGCCACCGTGGCCAGCACTGCCAGGCCGGCGGCCTGCTGCCAGGCCGTGCGCGACTCGTTCAGCCCGATGCGGTCCGCCGTGAGGGCGGGAAGGGCTAGGTCGTGTCCGCGAAGTCCCGTCGTCCGCCAGGAGGGCGGGCCCCTCGGCATCGTGGGGGTACCTCCCGATCGAGAGCAGCCGAGACTGGGGGCACCTCCCACGCCCTTGAGGCAGCGGGGGAGCGTGCCGGGCGTCGCGGGGCGGACGGGATTTCGCGGACACGGCCCAGGGACGTCCAGAGAAGGGCGCCACGGGCGAGCCGCGCCGGGCGAGGTCGTTCCATTCGGCCGACGCTATCGGCGGACGGTGGGGCGGCACTGCTGCCGATCGTCAGGTGTCGATCGTCAGGTACCTCTCGCTCAGGGGTGGCAATGTGCCCGATTCGCGGCTCCCGCGTGGCAGGATCGAATGGCCATGACTGCTCCCACGAACACCCCGCGCACCAGCCCCGGCCCCACCGACACCGCGTCCGGCCCGCCTACGGGCGGCGACCTGCACTCCCCCGTCATCGACTGGTTCGACGACAACGCCCGCGACCTGCCGTGGCGGCGCCCCGAGGCCGGGGCGTGGGGCGTGATGGTCAGTGAGTTCATGCTCCAGCAGACGCCGGTGAACCGCGTCCTGCCCGTCTACGAGCAGTGGCTGGCCCGCTGGCCGCGCCCCGCCGACCTGGCCAAGGAGGCGCCCGGCGAGGCCGTCCGCGCCTGGGGGCGGCTCGGCTATCCGCGCCGCGCGCTGCGGCTGCACGGCGCCGCCGTCGCCATAACGGAACGGCACGGCGGTGACGTACCGGCCGACCACGCCCAGCTGCTGGCACTGCCCGGCATCGGCGAGTACACGGCCGCGGCCGTCGCGTCGTTCGCCTACGGGCAGCGGCACCCGGTGCTGGACACCAATGTGCGCCGGGTCCTCGCCCGCGCGGTCACCGGAGTGCAGTACCCGCCGAACGCCACCACCGCCGCCGAGCGCAAACTGGCCCGCGCGCTCCTCCCCGAGGAGGAGTCGACCGCCGCCCGCTGGGCCGCCGCCTCCATGGAGCTGGGCGCGCTGGTGTGCACGGCGAAAAGCGAGTCGTGTCACCGCTGCCCGATCGCCGCGCAGTGCGCGTGGCGGCTGGCGGGCAAGCCGGAGCACGACGGGCCGCCGCGCCGCGGCCAGACCTACGCGGGCACCGACCGGCAGGTCCGCGGGCGGCTGCTCGCCGTGCTCCGGGAGGCCCACGCCCCGGTTCCGCAGGCGGCGCTCGACCGCGTGTGGCACGAGCCGGTGCAGCGGGCCCGCGCCCTGGACGGCCTGGTCGCCGACGGCTTGGTGGAGCCGCTGGCCGGCGGGCTGTACCGGCTGCCGTTGACCTGACGTACAGGCAGATCACAGCCATGGGTCTCCCGTAACGGCGACCGTAACGGCGACCCAGGGTGGACAAATCACCCCATAGTCGCCTCAACACCCCCACCGCTGTACCCCGTTCCGACTTCCGTTACACAACCGACGGACAGCCGAGTGCTAGCCGCAGGCTGCTTCGGACAGCGCCGTGACAACGCCTCCGTACCTTCAAATGCGTTCCCGGAAGACACGGGACGACCAAGGAACACAGGCAGTGCACGGGCGGCGGGGAGCCGGCCCGAACGGGGAAACGGGAGGCGGTTCACCATGGCGCAGGGCGAGGTGCTCGAGTTCGAGGAGTACGTCCGCACCCGGCAGGACGCACTGCTGCGCAGTGCTCGCCGCCTGGTCCCGGACCCGACGGACGCACAGGATCTGCTGCAGACGGCGCTGGTCCGGACCTACGGCCGCTGGGAGACCATCGAGGACAAGCGTCTCGCGGACGCCTACCTGCGCCGGGTCATGATCAACACGCGGACCGAGTGGTGGCGGGCCCGCAAGCTGGAGGAGGTCCCGACCGAGCAGCTGCCGGACGCCTCGGTCGACGACGCCACCGAGCAGCACGCGGACCGCGCCCTGCTGATGGACATACTGAAGGTGCTCGCCCCGAAGCAGCGCAGTGTCGTAGTGCTGCGACACTGGGAGCAGATGTCCACAGAGGAGACGGCCGCCGCCCTCGGTATGTCGGCCGGAACGGTCAAGAGCACGCTGCACCGGGCGCTCGCCCGGCTCCGCGAGGAGCTGGAGTCCCGCGATCTGGACGCACGCGCGCTGGAGCGTGAGGAGCGGGAGCGGTGCGCGGCCTGACCGGCGAGGGGCCTGCACGGGCCCGGGGCAGCATCCAGGCGGTGAGCACGGCATCGGCCGTGGTCACCGCCCTCGCCCTTTTCGTGTCCGGGTGCGGCGCCGGCGGCACCGGCGCCCGTGACGAGGGCCCGGCGCACGCCGACGCGGTGGCGGGCGCCTCCGCCGCCACACCCTCGGCCTCGCCGTCCAAGACGCCCGACACCGTGAACGCGGTCCGGCTCGTCAAGGACGACCCCAAGGTCTCACCCGAGGTGAAGCGCGAGCTGAAGCCGTGCGTGGCCGACGAGTATCCCGTCGACGTGTCCTACGGCAATCTGACCGGCGGGTCGGCCGACGATGTCGTCGTCAATGTGCTGACCTGCGGTGACGCGGTGGGCATCGGCAGTTATGTGTACCGCGAGCGGGACGGCTCGTACGAGAATGTGTTCAAGGCCGAGGAACCCCCGGTCTACGCGGAGATCGACCGCGGCGACCTGGTGGTGACCAAGCAGGTGTACGACAAGGGCGACCCGGTGTCGAGCCCCTCCGGGGAGAACGTGATCACGTACAGATGGGCTTCCGGCCGGTTCAGCGAGAAGTACCGCACGCACAACGACTACGGCAAGGTCGTCGGCGACAGCCCGTCGCCGGTGCCCGCGAGCTGACGCGGGCGCGGCGTGCGTGAACCGATCGGGCCGCTCGGACCGATCCATGGGTGAACGCGATGCACGGACCGTGCGTCCCCTCAGAGGACGGACCGTGCGTCTCCTGAGAAGTACGCACCCCCACGACCCACACGAGGACTGAGAGCACCGGGATGGCAGACCAGACCCACGTTCTGTTCGTCGAGGACGACGACGTCATCCGCGAGGCCACACAGCTCGCCCTGGAACGGGACGGCTTCGTGGTCACCGCGATGCCCGACGGCCTGTCGGGCCTGGAGGCGTTCCGGACGGACCGCCCCGACATCGCGCTGCTGGACGTCATGGTTCCCGGCCTCGACGGGGTCAGCCTGTGCCGCCGTATCCGGGACGAGTCGACCGTGCCGGTCATCATGCTGTCGGCGCGGGCCGACTCCATCGACGTGGTGCTGGGCCTGGAGGCGGGCGCCGACGACTATGTGACCAAACCGTTCGACGGGGCCGTGCTGGTCGCCCGGATCCGCGCGGTGCTGCGCCGCTTCGGGCACGCGGGCGGTGGCCGGGCCGAGGAGCCGGACTCCCCGGCGAGCGGCGGGATGCTGGCCTTCGGTGACCTGGAGGTCGACACCGAGGGCATGGAGGTCCGCCGGGCCGGGCAGCCGGTGGCGCTGACGCCGACCGAGATGCGGCTGCTCCTGGAGTTCTCCTCGGCGCCGGGGACGGTGCTCTCCCGCGACAAGCTGCTGGAGCGGGTGTGGGACTACGGCTGGGGCGGGGACACCCGGGTCGTCGATGTGCATGTGCAGCGGCTGCGGCAGAAGATCGGCCAGGACCGTATCGAGACGGTCCGTGGTTTCGGCTACAAGTTGAAGGCCTGAGCAGGGGTTATGAGGGGGCATTTCCGGCGCCTGGTCGCCGCGGGCGTGGAGCGCGCGGGGATCCGTACGGGCCTCAGATGGAAGCTGAGCGCGGCCATCGCGCTGGTCGGCGCACTGGTGGCGATCGCGCTGAGCCTGGTCGTGCACAACGCCGCGCGGGTGTCGATGCTGGACAACGCGCGCGATCTCGCCGACGAGCGCATCATGATCGCCCAGCGCAACTTCGAGCTGTCCGGGCGGATGAACTTCCCCAACACCAAGATCGACGACCCGGATCTGCCGGAGGCGCTGCGGGACCGGGTCGAGGTGGGGCAGCGGGCGACCTATGTGGCGGACCGGCCGGGTGGCTCGCCCGACATATGGGCCGCCGTGCCACTGAAGAACGGGCATGTGATGTCCCTGCACTCGGGCTTCACCGACCGCAGCTCGGACATCCTCCAGGACCTCGACCAGGCCCTGCTCATCGGGTCCATCGCGGTCGTCCTCGGCGGCAGCGCGCTCGGCGTGCTCATCGGCGGGCATCTGTCGCGGCGGCTGCGCAAGGCGGCCGTCGCGGCCCACCAGCTCGCGGGCGGCGAGACGGATGTGCGGGTGCGGGACGCCATGGGCGGGGTCGTCCGGGACGAGACCGACGATCTGGCGAGCGCGGTGGACGCCATGGCGGACACGCTGCGGCAGCGCATCGAGGCGGAGCGCCGGGTCACCGCCGACATCGCGCACGAGCTGCGCACGCCGGTGACCGGGCTGCTGACCGCGGCCGAGCTGCTGCCGCCGGGACGCCCGACCGAGCTGGTGCTGGACCGGGCGAAGGCCATGCGCACGCTCGTGGAGGACGTGCTGGAGGTGGCCAGGCTGGACGGGGCCTCGGAGCGGGCGGAGTTGCAGGACATCATGCTGGGCGAGTTCGTCGCGCGGCGGGTGGCGGCCAAGGACCCGGCCATCGAGGTGCGCGTCGTGCACGAGTCGGAGGTCACGACCGACCCGCGGCGCCTGGAGCGGGTCCTGTTCAATCTCCTGGCCAACGCGGCCCGGCACGGCAAGCCGCCCATCGAGGTCACCATCGAGGGCCGGGTCATCCGGGTCCGCGACCACGGCCCGGGCTTCCCCGAGGACCTGCTCGCCGAGGGGCCGAGCCGCTTTCGCACGGGCAGCAAGGACCGGGCCGGTCACGGCCACGGCCTGGGCCTGACCATCGCGGCCGGACAGGCCCGGGTGCTGGGCGCCCGGCTGACCTTCCGCAACGTCCGCACGCCCGGGACGCCGGAGCACCTGCCGGCCGAGGGCGCGGTCGCCGTGCTGTGGCTGCCGGAGCACGCGCCGACGAACACGGGGAGCTATCCGATGCTGCCGGGGGCGGAGTCGTAGGGCCCGGTTCTCGCGGGCCGGATTCTGCGGACTGGCTTTCGAGGACCGGTTCTCGCGGACCGGTTTTCGAGGATCAGCAGGACCAGTCCTGGTCCATGTCGAGTCCGCCTTCGCGGGGCTGGGTGAAGGAGAACCAGTTGCCGGAGTCGTCGCGGAACAGCGCCTCCGTGCCGTACGGGCGCTCCTGCGGCTCCTGGAGGAACTCCACGCCGCGGTCCTTGAGCTTCTTGTAGTCGCCGTGGATGTCGTCGGTGGTCAGGACGCCCGCGCCGAGCGCTCCCTTGGTCACCAGCTTCCTGAGCATCTCGGCGGAGTCGGGGTCCATCGCGGGGCCGCCGGGCACCATCAGGGTGAGTTCGACGTCGGGCTGCTTCGGTGAGCCGACGGTGAGCCAGCGCATGCCGCCCTCGCCCATGGTCATGTCCGTACGGACCTCCAGGCCCAGCTTTTCGGTGTAGAACTCCTTGGCCCGGTCCTGGTCGAGGACCCAGACGGTGGAGATGGCGAGACCCTTGATCATGGCGTGCTCCTGCTGCTCGGCGGCCGGTTCGGGTGTGCCCTGCCACGGTAGGCAGCGGGGGTGTCAGCCCGCTTCTCCGGAATTGCGCTCCTTGCCGGCGCCGGGCGCGGAGCGGAAGCCGCCGGCCCAGAGCATGGCGTAGCAGCCGGGGATGAGGGCGGCTCCCCTGCCGACGTGCTTGGTGCGGTACTCGCTGGGGGTGAGGCCGGTCCAGGTCTTGAAGCGGGCCGAGAAGGTGCCGACGCTGCTGAAGCCGACCAGGTGGCAGATCTCCGTGACCGAGAGGTTCGCCGTGCGCAGCAGGTCCTCGGCGCGTTCTATGCGGCGGTGGGTGAGGTACTGGCCGGGGGTCTCGCCGTAGGCCTGGCCTTGCCTTGAAGGCGCGGATGAATTGAATCCTCCCCTCCCTGAAGGGAGGGGATTCCTGGCTCAGGCTGTCTCCTGGAGCAGCGCTCCAGGAGGTCTTGCGCCATCAGCACCAGTCGGGTTGAGACCAGCCCGGACGAGCATGACACGTGCGGAGTTCTTGTCCCGTGGGGACGTGCTTCCGCATGCAGTGCAGGTGTAGGTGCGCTCACCCAGCGGCAGGCGATGCTTGGCTCTCACATCGCACTGCGCGCAGTCCATCGTGGTGTGCGCCGGGTGGACCAGGCGGATGTCCCGCCCGTGCTTGCGGCCCATCTCGATCAGAGCGGCCTTGGTGGCGCCGATGGCGGCGTCCGCGGCCTTACGGGCCATGGTGGACTTGGCGAGGAACTTCGGGCGGAAGCCCTCGACAGCGATGGCGTCGTGGTCGCGGACCACCTTCTTGGCCCACTTGCGGCCAGTGTCCTGGCGCTGCCGAGCAACCTTCTTGTACGTCTTCGCCCGCAGCTTCTGCGCCTCGCGGTAGCCCTTCGACGCCGGTTGCCCCTTCTTCGGCCTGCGGCGGGCCATCATCCGGTCGTACCGGGTCAGCCTCTGCTGGGCCTTCCGGCCGTGCCCGGCGTGCGGCAGGTCGTGCGCCTCGGAGGTCGTGGTCGCGGTCTCCTTCACACCCCAGTCGACACCGAGCACCCGACCGGTCTGAGGCAGCGGCTGCACCTCGGCAGGCACCACGAACGAGGCGTACCAGTGCCCGAGGCTGTCCTGGTACACGCGCACCGAGGACGGCTCAGCCGGCAACTCCCGCGACCACACCACGCTCACCACGACCCCGCCCGCCAGATGCAGTCGGCCGTCGTTCAACCGGAAACCCCGCCGGGTGTAGTTCAGGCTCGGCAGTGCCTCGCGTTTGGTCTTCCACTTCGGCATCCCGGCCCGTTGCCGCACCGGCAGGCGCTCCGTGATGTCCTTGTGCGCTTTGGCGCGGGCGCGGCCGAAGTCACGGATGACCTGCTGCTGGACAACCGACGACCCCTCACGCAACCACGGCGTCGTCCTCCGGGCTTCGGTCAGCATCTTGTCCAGCTGCGCCGGGCCGCACGTCTGCTTCCTGCCACTCGCCATGTTGAGCAGGTGCACGGCCTTGGACTTGGCGACGCATTCGTTCCAGACCCAGCGGCATCGGCCCCCCTCCGCCACCAGGGCAGCGCCGGCCGTGGACGACACGCGCAGCCGGTACGTGGAGCGGGCATGCCCGACCTCCGCAACCGCCCCCACGTGCACCACCTCGCCCCCTCACAGCCCCGACCGGGACAATGCCATCCCGATCCCCGCGAAGGACCATACATACGACAGCCGCACACACGTGCCCAGATCCCCCGGCCACTACCCAGACCGGCGATCACAAGCACATGCGTTCGTATCACCCCGGGCACCCCGCGCTCAGAACCGGATGCGGCGACGCTCCGCGTCGCGACACCCGGATGCAATTCCTCCCCGGCGTGCGCGGCGACGGTGTCCAGGTCCAGCCCGGGATCGGCCCAGTCCCGGTCCATGGCGTCCTTGGCGAGCCGCAGCTGCCGCGTCTTGTCCATGACGTCGATGGTGGCACGGGGGTCTGACAGCGGCACCGGCCTCGCTCCTTGGCAAGGCGAAGGCCCCGGTCGGGTGTCCCGTCCGGGGCCTTCGTCAGGAGCTGGGGGAGTCCAGAAGGAGCTGAAGCAGGTCAGACCGTCTCGACGACCGGCGTCTGCGGGGCCGGGCCGTCCGCCTTGTCGTCGTCCGAGGCCTTCGGTCCCGCGCCCTTCAGCGGCACCTCCTTCACGAACACCGCCGCCGCGAGCGCGACCACCGCCACCACGGCTCCGAGCAGGAACGCCGAGTGCGTGCCGGCGGAGACCGCGTACTGGTACGCCTCCCGGACCAGTGGCGGCAGCTTCTCCAGGCCCTTCGCGTCGAGCTGCGCCGACTGCTCGGTCACCTTGGTGCCCAGCGCGCCGGCCCGCTCGGCCATGACGTCCTGGACGCGGTTGTTGAACAGCGCGCCCATGATCGCGACGCCGAAGGAGGAGCCGAGGGTGCGAAAGAGCGTGGTGGACGAGGACGCGACGCCCATGTCCTTCATCTCGACGCTGTTCTGCGCGACCAGCATGGTGATCTGCATCAGACAGCCCATGCCGAGCCCGACCACGGCCATGAAGACGCCGGAGGTGAGGCGGGAGGTGCCCGTGTCCATCGTGGAGAGCAGGTAGAGGCCGACGATCATCAGGACGCTGCCGAGGACCGGGAAGACCTTGTACTTGCCGGTGTTCGTGGTGACGCGCCCGGCGACCATCGAGGTGACGAGCATCGCACCGAGCATCGGCAGGAGCAGCAGCCCGGAGTTGGTCGCGGAGGCGCCCTGCACGGACTGCTGGTACAGCGGCAGGAAGAGCGTGGCGCCGAACATCACGAAGCCGGTGATGAAGCCGATGACCGACATCAGCGTGAAGTTGCGGCTGCGGAAGATGTGCAGCGGCACGATCGGCTCGGCGGCCTTCGTCTGCCAGAACACGAACCCGACGAGCGCGGCGACCCCGATGCCGATCAGCTCCATGATCCGGGCGGAGCTCCAGGCGTACTCCGTGCCGCCCCAGGTGGTGACGAGCACGATCGCGGTGATGCCGACGGTCAGCAGCGCGGCGCCCAGGTAGTCGATCCGCGCCTCGGACCGCTTCTTCGGCAGGTGCAGGACGACACTGATGGCGGCCAGCGCCACGACGCCGAGCGGCAGGTTGATGTAGAAGGCCCAGCGCCAGCCCCAGTTGTCGGTGATGGTGCCGCCGACCAGCGGACCGCCGATCATCGCCAGCGCCATGACGCCGGCCATCATGCCCTGGTACTTGCCGCGCTCCCGGGGCGGGATCAGGTCGCCGATGATCGCCATGACGCCGACCATCAGACCGCCGGCGCCGAGGCCCTGGACGGCACGGAAGCCGATCAGCTCGCCCATGTTCTGGGCCATGCCGCTGAGTGCCGAGCCGATCAGGAAGACGACGATGGAGGTCATGAACGTGCCCTTGCGGCCGTACATGTCGCCGAGCTTGCCCCACAGCGGGGTGGAGGCCGCGGTCGCGAGCGTGTAGGCGGTGACGACCCAGGAGAGGTGTTCGAGCCCGCCCAGCTCACCGACGATCGTCGGCATCGCCGTACCGATGATCATGTTGTCGAGCATCGCGAGCATCATCGCGATCATCAGCGCGAGCAGGACGACCCGCACGCTCTTCGGCTGTTTCTCCCCGCTGCCGGCGTCGACCGCCGGTGCGTCCGTCGTGTCCGCCATCACTTCCCACTCCCCCAGCTACCGCTACTTACTTGCCGACCGGCTAGTGACTACACTCGGAAGTTAGCTCCGGAACTAGCCGGGCGTCAAGTAAGTTTTATGGAAAGCGGGCGGCGTAGGAGGATGGGCGGCACCATGGACGGCACCAGGCAGCGGCGCCGCGGGAACACCCGCCAGCGCATCCAGGACGTAGCCCTCGAACTCTTCGCGGAGCAGGGCTACGAGAAGACGTCCCTGCGCGAGATCGCCGAGCGCCTGGAGGTCACCAAGGCGGCGCTCTACTACCACTTCAAGACGAAGGAAGAGATCCTCGTCAGCATCTTCGAGGACCTCACCCAGCCGATAGAGGACCTGATCGAGTGGGGCCGGCAGCAGCCGCACACCCTCGCCACCAAGCAGGAGATCGTCCGCCGCTACGCCGGGACGCTCGCCGCGGCGGCGCCGCTGTTCCGCTTCATGCACGAGAACCAGGCGACGGTCCGGGAACTGCAGGTCGGCGACTCCTTCAAGGCGCGCATCCACAGACTGCGCGACATCATCGTCGACCCGGACGCGGACCTGATCGACCAGGTCCGCTGCGCCAGCGCGCTGTTCACGCTGCACGCCGGGATGTTCCTGCTCCAGGACCTCGAAGGCGACCCCGAGGAGAAGGACAAAGCCGTCCTCGAGGTCGCCACTGAGCTGGTGACCCGGGCCCACCGGGGAGCCGGGGGCTCCTAGGGAGCCCCTGTCGGGTCAGAGGGGGGTCGTCAGACCGTCACGCCCTTGGCGCGCAGGAACTTCACCGGGTCGACGGCCGAGCCGTAGTTCGCGGTGGTACGGATCTCGAAGTGCAGGTGCGGACCGCTCGAGTTACCGGTGTTGCCGGACTTGGCGATCTCCTGGCCGGTCTTGACTATCTGGCCGACGTTCACGGTGACCTTCGACAGGTGGGCGTACTGGGAGTACGTGCCGTTGCCGTGCTTGATCACGACGGCGTTGCCGTAGGCGGGGCCGTCACCGGCGCCGTTGCCGCCGGCCTTGACCACGGTGCCGCCGTGGGCGGCGACGACCTGGGTGCCGCTCGGCACGGCGAAGTCCTGACCGCTGTGGGTGGACTGCCACATGCCGCCGTTCTGGGCGAAGCTCGCGGAGAGCTTGTACTTCTTCACCGGGTCGACCCAGGACGGCTTGGCCTTCTTGGCGGCGGCCTTCTTGGCGGCGGCCTGCTTCTCGGCCGCCTTCTTCGCGGCGGCTACCTTGGCGGCCTTCTCGGCCTTCACGGCCTCGGCCTTGGCGTGCTTGGCCTGGGCGGCGGCCTGCGCCTGGACGGCACTGGCGGCGCCGGACGCGGACGTGGTGTCGGCGGCGGACGCGACCCCGGCTCCCAGTGCGACCGAGACGCCAAGGCCGGCGGCCAGCACGGTCGCACGGGTGCGGAGCTGGGACGTACGGGAAGAACGGGACGTGACGCGCTGGGACATCGAAACCTCGTGTGGAAGGGGACGGAGAAAACCACCCGGCGCACAGACGCTCGCCGAATGGCCATTCCTTGGTAACCCGAAGTCCGACAAACCCCAAAAAGCGTGATCTACGACTGAAGTTAGTAATTTGGTTCAGTGTTCTACGTCTCTTGACACAGCAGTCAAACGGGACGAATCACGCACTGCAGCACACTTCCCCCCGCCCTGGGCGGCAAGAATCCCTTTCCTCCCGGTCCGTTAGCCACTATTCCACCTAGTAACGGACATATCGCCTGTGCGCCATGTCACCGGAGACCCTCTTCGGCCATTCCGGAAATGTGGCGCACGCCTCTAGGCACCTACCGTTCGGTAACCTTACGGTTCCCCTCGCGCCACCCTCGCGCACGAACATGCACACGACATGTTGCAGCGTCATTGACGTGAGAGGACCCCCACGACATGCAGATCCGACGCCCCTGGCTGCGCCGCGCATCGGTGACCGCCGTATCGGCGGCAGCCCTCGTGGCGATGGCCGCGCCGGCCGACGCCACGACCGCCACCCGTGCCTCCACCGCCGCCACCGCCGCCCCCACGGCCACCGCGGCGGACGTCGACTACAACACCTGGCAGAAGGACTGCCAGGCGGTGATGGCCCAGGCGCTGCCCTATCTGAAGCAGCGGATCGCGGCCACGAAGCCGGGTGAGAAGCAGGCGATCGTCTTCGACATCGACAACACCACCCTGGAGACCGACTTCGGCTTCAGCTACCCGCAGCCGGCCAACAAGCCGGTTCTGGAGGCCGCCAGATACGCCCAGGAGCACGGCGTCGCCCTGTTCTTCGTGACCGCCCGTCCGGGCATCATCTACTCGTTCACCGAGTACAACCTGAAGCAGACCGGCTATCAGGTTTCCGGCCTGTACGTCCGGAACTTCATCGACCTCTTCAAGAACGTCGCCGAGTACAAGACGGCCCAGCGCGTCGACATCGAGAAGAAGGGCTACACGATCATCGCGAACATCGGCAACAGCGCCACCGATCTCTCGGGCGGCCATGCCGAGAAGACGTACAAGCTGCCGGATTACGACGGACAGCTGTCCTAGGGCCGCAGGGCATGGATG
>NZ_JBSHKH010000115.1:0-26151 GCF_053643595.1 Streptomyces sp. NPDC055506
AACTCGGCGAAGCGAACTGCAGCACCCGACTGCCCACACCCACACCGAACCGGTCAGCCTCCAGCACAACCAGACTCACCAGCCCGGTGTGCGTGACACTCACACCCTTCGGCCGACCCGTCGACCCCGACGTATAAATCACATACGCCGCACTCTCCGCCCTCAACGACCCCAGCCGCTCTCCCGCAGCCAGATCCTCAACCTCCATGGCCGTCGTCTCCGCGGCCACCTCGTCATCATCCACACACAGCACGCGCGCGGCCTCCCACGCCGGGAGCCCCGACGCCACCTCACCCGTCGTCAGCACACAGACCGGATCGGCGTCCTGAAGCATGAACGCGACTCGCTCACCCGGATAGTCAGTGTCGATGGGCAGGAAGGCACCGCCGGCCTTCAGCACCGCCAGCACCGCCACCACCATGTCCACCGAGCGCGGCAACGCCAGACCCACCAGACGCTCCGGACCCACACCCCGCTTCACCAACACCCGCGCCAGCCGATTCGCCCGCGCATTCAACTCGCCATAACTCACACGGGCATCACCACAGATGACCGCCACCGCATCCGGCGTCCGCGCCACCTGAGCCTCGAACAACTCCGACGCCGTACCAACCGGCACCGCACGAGCCGTGTCATTGAACTCGCCCAGCAACCGCTCCCGCTCCACCGGCGCAAGCAGATCGCGTCCCTCCAGGGGAGTGCCGGGCCGGTCGACCAGCTCACTGGCACAGGCCAGGAACCGCTGCGCATGGAGTGTCATTTCCTCGGCCGAGTAAATCCTCGAATTCGCTTCGATCTTCAGTCCGATCGCCGATGCGGATCCGTCGGCTCCTCCATGGAGATGCAGGGACAAGTCGCGCACGGATGCGGAAGTGAGTACCTGTGTGACGGTCCGGCACTCGGCGAACAAAAGTCGCGTGTCGAGGAATTCGACGAGCATGCCGATTTTGCGGGACACCTGATCCACGAGTTCGGAAAAGCTCATCGAATCTGTCACGGCGACGTGCAACGGCACGTGTGCCGACTTCGCCATGGTGACCCGCGCGGAGCCAGTCGGACGAGCGGGTACGGGGACGTCCACGATCACGTCGTTGACTCCCGTGATCGCATCGTCGATCGCCGTCATCCGGTGCGCGTAGACGGCGGCAGCCGCTATTCCGAGTACGGGCCACGGCCGGCCCAGCCTCTCGGCCGCTCTACGGACCTTCGCCACCAGGTCGAGCGGCAGTGTTGTCGAAATACTCTGGACGGGTTCTGCCGAAACGCTCGGGCCTTGCCCGAGATTTACGGGCGCGGGAAGTTCCGTGAGGGCTTGCGACCAGTACGCCTGGTCGCGCTTCAGCCGCGCAGGACTGAGGGATTCCTCAGTCCTGTCGAACCACTCTGCCCCGTCAGTTCCTTCTATTCCTTCGCCTTCTTCGACATCCCCTGGCAGGTCCCCCCGGCTCAATGCCGAATACGCGTCGGCGATGCGCTCGCAATACACCATGGCATGGTGCTCGTCGAGCAGGGCGCGATGAAAGCGGACGTAGAAGGTGAACTGCTGGTCCGGCAGCAGGAACAGCGCGTGGCTCAACAGAGCCTCGCCGGACATGAGGTCACCGACCTGGGCCAGGTCACCGTCCACCCATGCCTGAGCCACGTCTTCCGCGTCAGACACATTGGTCAGATCCATGACGTGGAGGCAGGGTCGTAGCGCTTCGTCATGCTGGGTCGCCGAGCGAATCGCCCGCTCCAGAAGGTCGCGATCCAGATGGCCCGCACCCGAGAAGGAGATGGCGCAGTTGTACTGCACGCTATTCGGCTCGCGCCGTCGCGCAACTCCTACGCCGAACTGAGCTGGCAATGCAGGCTGAAGGATTTTCCTGGTTTCCTGCATGACCTATCCCCACTCCCTCTTGCAACGTGCCTGACCGGTTCAAAAAATTGCGACCTCGCCACAGAAACGAGGTCAGGCTAGGACGCGCGCTCCTCGATTCGGCCTCACGCCGTCCTCTGCCATGACCCAAGCGCGGCTGCGGGTTACCTGTGCTGTCCCGCCGGGCCCGGTTCGGAGGGCAGCACCCTGTCCCTGGAGGTGTCCTGCCGGGTGGACACTGTGTCGTCGAAGATCACGCCGGCCTCACGAATTCACGGCCTCGGGTTGCGCTGGTGACAGGGTGCGGAACGCCACCAACACCCGAAGGACGAACCAGGGCGAATCAGAACCCCCAGCCGATCACTTCAAGCCGACGCGCACATGTGAATGATCAAGGCCGGGCTGGGCGGGAACCTGGTTGAGCACCCAGAGCCCGATCAGAATGGCCAGGGTGAACAACACAGTCACAAGGGCGACGAGGATGTGCCGACGCCGTCGTTCCCTTCGCACCCAGTCTCCGCGTGCGGCACGGTACGCGCCAGGTGCGGGCTGTACCCCTTCCGCCAATGCCTCGAAAGCCTCGCGAAGCTGTTGTTCGGTGCCCGGCGGAGGTGTCGGCATAGCGGAATTACTCACCGTCGGACCTCCATCGCCTGAGTCAGTGCGGCGACACCACGTGCGGTGTGCGTTTTGACCGAGCCGCACGATATGCCCATCGCTTGCGCGATTTCCTGTTCTTTCAGCCCCAGCCAATGACGCAGGACCAGGGCCTCCCTCTGCCGGCGCGGAAGCCGGTTCAGCGCGGAGATGAGCGCACGCTGGTCCTCATGGAGAAGGGCCGAGCTCTCCGCGGACGCCACCGCGTCGACCGGCGGTGCCTCTACATGCTTCCGCACGACCTGCAGATGGCGTATGCGCATCCGCGTCAGATTGCAGACGACGGAGCGCAGATAGGCCTCAGAGGCACCCGTGTCGCGCAGTTTGCGCCATTTTCGATAAACCTGGTAGTAGGCCTCGGCCACGATGTTCTCGGGGTCGTCGGCGCCGAGGAGCGTGGCCAGCCGAAGCATCGACGTGTAGTGACGGTCGAACAGCTGGGACAGCGCGGCTTCGCGTTCCAGCTCGTCCGGGTCCACCAGGGGCGGTCCGTCGCCGTCCTGCGTACCACTGTTCTTCGTGAGCTCGACGTCCGTGACGGTCGGTGACAACGGGGGATACACGTTCTGGCCAGCCCGTTTCATAAACTGCTCGTTCCCTTCTCTGGCACTGCGTCTGAGATTCAGACGCGACGGAAGAGCGGTGGCGTCCGCACCGCGGGGTGTGCCGATACGGTCGAACGTCGGAGTGAGGACCACGGCAACCAGGACGTTGAGCAGGACAGCCGCGAGACCGGTGTAGATCTCCACGTCGTTGCCGCCCAGGTCGAAAGGAACCACGGAAGAGAATCCCTGGGTAACGACCAAGCCGGTGCCGGTCACCATGCCGGTTGCCCACCCGACGAGCAGGGCTCGTTGATGGAGCCACCGTGTGAACAGCCCGGCCTGGTCGCGGGCGCCGTAGACGAAGGCGACCGCGCCGAGTTGCGCCGTCAGTGACAGCCAACGAGCCATTCGCGCCTGGCGCTTGGGTGTGGCGGTGGGGTGGAGGTATGCGACGTAGACGTTCCGCACGAACAGGGATGCCGCCGCGATCGACATCACCGCGGCGGGGACCAGCGCGCCCACCGTCATGACTCCGAAAACGAGTCCGGCCAGCAACGGGGACATGAGGTGCTCGACGAGCAGCGGAACGGCCCTCTCGGCGCGCCCGGGCGGCGGGCGGATTCCCACGGCGAGCGCCCCGGCACCGAGCATTCCGAACAGGCCGAGTACGCCTGTCCAGGCCGGCAGGGCGACGCTGGCCCTCCGTAGGGTCTCCGTGCCCGAGGCGGCGAAGGCCGCGGTGAGCACGTGCGGGTAAGGCCCCGCGAGCGGCGAGTCGGTGCGCGGCCCGCTGGAGCATGTTCCCCGGTCCGTCCAGCCGGACGAGGACGAGCGCCGTCACCGCGAAGGCGGAGCAGAAGATCGCGATCCCTTTGAGAGCCGAGAGGGCCGTCGGCGTGCGAAGGCCATGGCGGTAGGTCGCCACAGTCAGCACGGCGAACAGTCCGAACGTGATCAGGTCACTGGTCGCTCCTCGCGGAAACAAACCCCCGACGGCCAGCACGGCGCGCACGCCGTGCAGTTGCGGCGCGAGATACGGCATGGTGGCCAGGATCCCGGTGAGGGCGACTGCCAGGGCCGGCGGCGGTGACCCGTAGCGGCCGTGGACGAAGTCGGCCACGGTCACGTGCCCGTGTTGTCGTGCGACCGCCCAGAGCCGGGGCAGGAGGAAGAAGGCGAGCGGACAGACGATCACTGTGTAGGGCAGGGCAAAGAAGCCTGAGGCGCCGTCGCTGTAGACCAGGCCGGGCACGGCGGCGAAAGTGTACGCGGTGTAGATCGTGCCGCCCAGCAGGAGCCAGGTCCATACCGTCTTCAGCTTCCGGTCGAGCAGGGCCCAGTTCTCGAGCGAGGGCAGGTCGTCGGTTCGGCGGAACCTGCGCGCGAGAACGGTCAGGACCGACGCCCCGCCGATGACGGAGACCAGGCCCGTGAGCATGGCTTCTTCAGGCATCAGTCACCGTCCCCCGGTTAGACATGCGCAACTTCTTCTCATGAGTTGCGCGACCGTGCCAATGGGAGGACAGCGAGAGCCACGGAAACCGGCCAAAAACTGGCGCCCCGACCGGTGGCGCAGACGGCTCGGCACGGTATAGGCCTGCCCGGTCGGCACGTCATCGGGTCCGTGCGGAGTTCTTCCGGGCCTCCCGGAGGACAAGCCGGTAGAAGTCGACATAGGAGCGTTCGACATGCGCACCGTGCTGCCGCACCTCGTCGTGCCTTTCGAGCAGACGGTTGATCGGTACGACCATGGCGGCGTGGTGCTCGACATGCAGGTTGTTCCCGTTGGTGAACCAGGTGCTCAGCCAACTGCCGCGTATGGAGCGCGTGTTCCGCAGAACATCCGTGGTTTCGGAGTCGCACAGGATGTGCTCGGGGAGTTCCAGCAGAAAGTGCATCGGTATGGCAAAAAGCAGTGGAAGGAGCCAGAGGCGGACTATTAAGTCCCCCATGCCCGAGGTGGTCAGGGGCACAATGGCCAGCAGCAGGGCGCCGAGGATCCGGTATTCGGTCATGACTTCATGTCTACGCCGTTCGGATATCTGGCCGAGGTCGTACGTCCAGCGTCCCGTGCCGCTGCGTGCGATATCCTTGAGGGTTTTGGCCAGGCGCACGTAATCGAAAGTCCCCTCAATCAGCATGCGCCAGGTGAGGGGCTGCCGTGCATCGAAGCCGAAGAATTCGGAATCCTGCGGCGTGCCCAGGTATCTGTGGTGCTGCAAGTGCTGTACCCGGTAGTGGCTGTAGACCACCAGCAGGGGAAGGCCAAGTGGAACGCCGACGGCCCGGTGCAGTTTCGAATTGCGGAACGACGAATGGTGCAGGCACTGGTGCTGGAGTTCCACCATGTGGGTGTACGCGGCGCCGAGTAGGAACACTCCGGCGATCACCAAAGGCCACTGTGGCCGTAGCGCGAGGAAGCAGCCGGTCGCCACCATTACGAGAGCGACGAGCAGTTTGGCCACGAAGACGCGCTCGTCGTGCCGGGTCACCCGGGCCTTCTTGAAAAGGAGTTGGGGCTGCCTTTCTGCGGCCGGTGCGGACATCGTGATCCTCGTTTTCAGGCTCGGAATACGCACGAACAAGTGCGGCAGATCTGTTGGCCGTGGACGTCGCGAAACGGAGGAAAATGAGGATGCCGAGCTGATCCAACATGGTCGCGACCAGGACATTCTGGGGAGAGAGGTCCTCGGTCCGACCTTGCCGCATCCTCGTTCGGTCCTTGCCCGGTGTGTGGGGTCGGCGGACGGCCCGGCCTTTCCCCCACCCCGAGGTGACGGCCGCTTCGCGATACCGTACTGGCCAATGCGCCGGCGAGGTTCAGACGAGCGAAGGCGTTGCCGCCCACGAGGAGCACTTGTGCAGTCGATATATGTCAGTGAAGCCTCCGGTCACCTACGTTGGATTGATATGTCTGGCGACGGGCCCCCGCACGTCTTTCTTCATGACCTTGGGCGTGCCGGTTCCGCGGACTTTCCCGGCATCGCGTCACAGCCAGGGCTCGCTGGAAAGCGAAGTCTCATCCCCGATCTGTTCGGTCACGGATTCAGTGACGCCCCCGGCGACTTCACCTACACGCTGGAGGCCCACGCCGAGACCGTCGCTGCACTCCTCGACCATGTAGGGGCCCGGGACTGCGTTCTCATCGGTGACGCGATGGGCGGTGCTGTCTGTGTTGTTCTGGCCGCTCGGCGTCCCGAACTGTTCTCCCGTGTCGTCGTCACCGGGGCCGCTCTCTGTGGTGGCGACGGGCTGCGGGGGGCCACTGTCGCCTCCTACTCCGAGGCCGAGTTCGTCAGCCGTGGGTTCCGGAGCGTGCTGGCAGGATCGGTGCCCGAGCACGCGGCCCGGATCCGGACCGCGAACCCCACCGCCTTGCATCGCAGCGCGGTCGGCTGGATGAAGGGGAGGGACTCCGGCCTGACGGAGCTGTTTCTCAAGCTGCCGCACCCCAAAGCCCTGGTTCGGGGCGCCCACAGCCGACCGCGTGCGCACGAGGACGAGGTCCGGGCGGCCGGCGTCCCGGTCATCGAGGTGCCAGGCACCGGGGTCGAGCTGCTGGAGGACGATCCGGTCCGGTTCGCCTCCGCCCTGGCAGTGGCCATATCCACCAACTCTCCCGCATGGAAAAGGAGTTCCACCGTCTGCGCCGGGAAAGTCAGCTCGGGAGACATCGACCTCGTCTGGCCGACCGAGGCGAACCCCACCCTGCTGGCAGGGGTGCACGCGGTCATCGCCGCTGTCACGGAACAGGGCGGAGCTCTCGGCTATCACACGGTTCCCGGCCGGGAGGAGACGGACGCGTGGCTGGAGGAAATGCTCGCCGACGTACGGTCGTCCGACGCAGCGCTTGCCGTGGCGGTGCGGGGCGATGACATCGTGGGATGCGGGCTCTGGCAGCGACACACCTCCGCGGCCAGCTATCGGCACAGCGCAGAGATCCCTCAGCTCATGAGCCACCCGGAGGCACGCGGACTGGGGATCGGGCGCCTCCTTGTCACCGCGCTCGTCAAGGACGCACGACGCGCCGGACTGGAGCTGCTGACGCTCGGTGTCCGCGGGAACAACCACGGGGCCATCGCCCTGTACGAGCAGCTCGGCTTCCGTGAGTGGGGGCGGCTTCCCAGTGGGGTCGCTGTCGCCAACGAGCGGTTCGATGACGTCAAGATGTGCCTGGAGCTCGGGCGGCCGGACGACGTGATCGTACGAGGGTCGGCTCCCGTGGGACCGGGTTCCTCCGTCCTGCGCTGAGCCTTCTGCGCACTCACCCACGGCGCGCGCCGGCGGCCGAGTCATGGAAAGGAGCTAAGAGTCCTGGGCCCGTCGCCGGGTGAGGAGGTGTGCGACGAGCATCGCGATGATGCAGCCGGGAACCCAGGCGAGTTGGAACCAGTAGAAGAACGGCACCCCGGCCAGCCGCGGCCGGTCACGGGCGTACAACGGGACCGAGAGCAGCGCGACGACCGGAGCGATCAGGCATGCAGCGGCGGCGAACCGACGCCACCGCCCCTTCCTGGGGTTTATGTCTTCCGCCTGTGGCACCAAATCCTCCTCGATCCTGTCCCCCGTGCGCGAGAGTTGATATTATCCGCCAGTGTATGGCCGGTTTTCTTTCAGATTCCCGCAGTTTGTTCGGTGAGATTCAGCCGAAAGTCCGCTCCTGACCGCAGCAGCTTCCCAGCACAAGGCTCACGACCCCAGAGGCAGTGCCCATGACCGATGTTCCGATGGCCGCGACTTTCATCGTCGTCATCGGCAGCGCCTCGCTTCTCACCGTCACGGCCCGCCGTCTGCATCCCAACGACTACCTTCCCTCGCTCGACCGCTGGGCGCTCTCCGACCGCGTGCTCGGTACTTTCTGGACGTGGCTGCTACTGGGCGGCACCATCTTCACCGCGTACACGTTCACTGCGGTTCCGGGTCTGGTGTACGGCAACGGCGCGCCGGCCTTCTTCGCCCTCCCCTACACCGTGATCGTGTGCCCGTTGGCCTTCATCCTGCTGCCCCGGATGTGGACGATGGCGCAAAGGCACGGCTATGTCACTGCGGCCGATCTCGTACGCGGCCAGTACCGGTCGGCGCCACTGGCGTTGGTGGTCGCGCTGACCGGCATCCTCGCAACCATGCCGTATCTCGCCCTGCAACTCCTGGGAATCCGGGCCGTGCTGAGCGCCGCTGGGATGCCCTCGCGAGGCATCGTCAGTGACATCGCGATGGTCGTGATCTTCGCGGGACTGGCCGTTGCCACCTATCGGTACGGGTTGCGGGCCCCGACGGTCATCTCGCTCTTCAAGTGCGTCGTCATCTTCGCTTCGACGCTGGCGATCTGCTGGTTGGTGCTGACGCGTCTGGGTGGCCCCGGCACTGTCTTCGACGCGGCGGCGACCCGCCTCGCCACCTCCACCGGGAATTCAGCCCTGGTCCTCACAGCCGACCAGCAGCCCGCTTTCGCGACGCTCGCCGCCGGTTCGGCTCTCGCCCTGCTGATGTATCCGCACGTGGTCACCGCCGCCTTTGCCGCCTCCGGTCCGTCGACGCTGCGCCGGGCAACTGTCGCTCTGCCGTTGTGGACAGCCGTTCTCGCTCTCTTTGGTCTGCTCGGCATCGCCGCCCTGGCGGCGAATGTGCACACTCCTCCGAACGGAGCAGAGACCGCCGTCCCGATGCTGATCGTGCGGCTGATGCCGGGAGCACTGGCCGGAGTGATCCTCGGAGCGCTCACGATCGGCGCGCTGGTTCCGGCCGCCGTCATGTCGATCGCGGCTGCGACCTCCTTCGTTCGCAATGTGTACGTCGAGTACTTCGACCCCACCGCCACCCCCAAACGGCAGGTACGGATCGCCAAGACAGTCTCGCTCACCGCGAAGGCCGGTGCGGCCGCCTTCGTCTTCGGGTTGCGCGACCAGGACGCCATCAACCTTCAGCTCCTCGGCGGTGTCTGGATCCTGCAGATCTTCCCGGCCGTCGCCATCGGTCTCTACACCCGACGTCTGCATCCCCGGGCGCTGATCACCGGCTGGGCGGTGGGGATGGTGCTCGGGACGGTCCTGGTCGTACACACGGGCTTCTCGCCCCTCGTTCCGCTAGGTCTACCCGGCCGTTCGCTGGCGTTCTACGCGGGCCTGGCCGCCATGCTGCTCAATCTCACCGTCGCCGTCGTCGGTACCGCAGTACTGAACCTGATCGGGAAGGGGTCAGGCGCCCGAGGCGACTGACGCCGTCGGAGGGAGGTCAGCGGGCGGCAGTCCGGCGCTGTCTCGCGAGAGCCGCCGCCAGGACCACGGTGACGAGGGCCAGGAGTTCGATTGCCGCTCCGGTCAGGGTGAGCGTAGTGATCGATCCGCGTTCCAGGGCGAGTCCGCCCAGGGCTCCGCCGAGTGCTAGGCCTAGATAGGAGGATGAGCCGTTGAGGGACAGAGCCACGGTCGGCTCGGGGATGTCCAGGCCGGATATCAAGTGGTTCTGTGCGGGAGGCAGTGCCCAGGACGCCACACTGACGACGCACAGGCACAGCGCGAACGCGAATGTGGTGCCCGGGGCGTTTCTCGGGGCGGCCACGGCAAGCAGCACCATGGCCAACAGTCCGGTGAAGAGGAGAACGACGGCTCCGCCGTAGGCGCGTCGGCCCCCGAATCTGTCGGCAGCCCTCCCCCCGAGGGCGCTTCCGGCCACGGCGGCCATGCCCGACACCAACAGGAAGGCGCTGACGCCGGCTGCCCCTACTCCGGTGAGCTGCATCGCGAGGGGAGCTATGTAGATGACGACGGCGAACTCGCCGGCGCAGGCGAGGACGTTGGTCAGAAGTGCGATCAGGACCATGGGGTGTGTCGCTGCGGTGATCCGCTGCCGGATGGTGACCGCTGCCTGCGTAGGCACGTACGGGAGGACGCCGGCCAGGACGGCCACGGCTGCTGCGGCGAGGGCCGCCACCAGGAGCAGCGCCAAGCGCCAGCCGCCGACGGCGCCGACCAGGGTGCCGAGGGGGATGCCCAGGGCGGTCGCCGCGGACATGCCGCCGACCACAACGGCGAGCGCCCGGCCCCTCCACTGCTGCGGGGCGACGCTCACCGTGATCATGATGGCGCACGGCAGATAAAGACCCGCTGCCAGAGCGGCCAACACCCGGGAAGCCATCAACACCGCGTAGTTCGGGGCGACGGCGCCCAGCAGGTTGGCGAGGACGAAGACCGTCAGGGCGCCCTGCAGCAGCCGTTTGCGGTTCAGTGCCGCGGTGACAGTCGCCAGGACGGGCGCCCCCGCGGCGTACACGAGAGCGAAGACGCTGATCAGCTGGCCCACGGTGGCCGCGGACACGTCGAGGTCGGCGGCGATCTCGCCGAGCAGACCGCTGATGATCAGGCTGTCAGTGCCGATACTGAAAGCGCCGAGAGCCAGTGCCAGCAGCAGCAGACGATGCGGCATGGTCTCCTTCCCGGCCGTTTCCGTGCCGGTCTCGGCGGTGGTTCCTCGCGACGTCATGACTGCTGTACCGCTTCCTGTCTGTCTGGCCGTGGTCGGTGTGTGGGGCTCAGCTCGCGAATCGCTTCAGGTACGCGGTGTTCCTGTCCCCCACCAGGTCGAGCAATTCTCCGAGCCTCCCGAGCCTGACCGCGTCCGGTGTCCAGACCCACAGCTCGCGCGCCTCGGTCACAGCGCCACGCCGGGTCTTCGCCTCGAACCCTTCCAGACCGAGCCGAACCGTCGCCGCGCCGCTGGTGATGGCCGTCCTGATGGGGTAGTAGAACGCCGCCCACGGGTACGCGGCGCTGCGGTCCTCGACGCCGTAGTCGCAGCCGTAGGACATGAAGACGACGCTCTTCCGGCCTTGCAGGTGCAGGGCGCAGGCGAGGATCCGGCCGTCCTGTTCGACGGTCGGCACGCGTACCGCGTCCGGCAGTCTTCCCGCCAGTTCGATACGTGCCCGGCGTATCGCCTCCACATCGGCCTTTCCGCCGTGCTTGATCAGCGTCTGTGCTTCCAGGGCGGCGACCCGCTCGGCGTTCCGGGCCAGGTCGGCCACGCCCGTGGCCAGGCCCGGCGCCTCCTGGAGCCGTCTCTCCTCCAGGAGGTACCTCCGACGGCGACGGCTCGGCAGAGCGGTCAGGAACTCCTCGTAACTGCCGAATCTCCCGGTGTCCATCCAGGACGCCCCCGTCATCGCTCCACCGCGGAACCCGGCCTGAGTGAGGACCTCGCGCAGCCTGCCGTCACGAGGGCTGACGAAGGGGAACGCCACCGCCCCCGCACCCTTTTCCACCACCCATGTCTGCGCCGCACGGACCAACTGCGCCGCCAGGCTTTCGGCCTCGGCTGCGTCGGCCTCGGGGTGCAGCTGCAGTTCACTGCGGTCGAACTCCCTGACGACCAGGCACGGGCCGACGCCGCGGCTCAGCGTCTGCCAGAGCGGCGCCTCCCCGTCCGTCTCCTCTTTCGCTCCCGCCGCTTCGCAGGCCAGGGCTCGCTGGGCGCGCCGAAGGGGAGCGGCTTTGCCCTCCTCGCTGTCATCCAGCCGCAGGACGGCCTGGGAGCCGACGAACTTCCACGGGTCGCTGGTCAGGCCGGACTCCGGAACGGCCAGTACGCCGCGCAGGGCGCCCCGCAGCCGACCCGCCGACCGGGACGTGAGCAGTACGCTCTCGCCCGGCTCCAGAAACTCCCGGAACTGGAGGAAGCCGCGGCTCGCGTCGATGTCCGACTCGTGGGTCAGCTCCTCCCACTCCCCGACCGGGACGTCGTCCACGCTGTTCAGATCGCTGATGTGTGACACCGCTGGAACCTCTTACTTCCCGCCCGCGAGATCGATGAACGAACCTGTCACATAGGAGGCTTGGGCCGACAGCAGCCATACGACGGCCGCAGCGACCTCGTCCGGGTCTCCGCCACGTCGCATCGGCAGATTCCCCTCAACGCGCGCCACCCGGTCGGGATCTCCCCCGCTCGCGTGGATCTGGGTGCGGATGAACCCCGGCCTGACCGCGTTCACACGGATGCCCTCCTCAGCGACCTCCAGGGAGAGTCCGGTGGTGAGCGTGTCCACGGCCCCCTTGGACGCCGCGTAGTCCACGTACTCCCCGGGTGCCCCGAGCCGGGAGGCAGCCGACGACACATTGACGATCGCCCCGCCGGCGCCCCCATGCGTCGTCGACATCCGTAGAACCGCCTGGCGGGCGCACATGAAGTACCCCACGACGTTGGTGTCCAGGATCCGCCGGAGGCGGTCCGCGTCCAACTCGTCGACACGACACTGCCGTTCCAGGATGCCCACATTGTTGACCAGGCCACTCAGAGTTCCCAGTTCCTTGTCGGCGGTCGTGAACAGCCGCTCGATGTCGTCCGGTCGGCTCATGTCGGCCTGCACGGCTACTGCCTCGCCGCCGGCGGCGATCACGTCGGAGACGACCGACCGTGCGGCTTCCGCGTCCTCGCGGTAGGAGATGCACACGCGCCCCCCGTGGCCGCCGAGCCGGCGTGCGACGGCGGCGCCGATCCCCCGGCTGCCTCCTGTGACGACGGTTGCGCCCGTTGTCATCAGATGTCGCCGCCCGAGTCCTGGATGAACTGCGCGGACCACTTGCGCTTGGCCCGCAGGCTGAGCCGGTTCATCGCGTCCGGGAGGAGGCCCATGGGCCGGCGGATGTCGATGATCAGCATGATCCGGCGGCCGTCGCTCTCGTTGTAGACCTCGTGCTCGAACGTGTCGTCGATGAGGATTCCCTCGCCCTCCTTCCACGTGTGGATCTCCCGGTCGACGCGGAGGCGAGGCGGGTTTTTGTCCGGGACCGTCAACGGCAGGTGGTACCGGAGGATTCCGGCGTATGGGCCTTTGTGCGCCTTGAGTGTCACCCCGGGTTCGAGGATGGCGATGATCGCGTTGACGACGCGCGGGGTGCGCTCGGCGAAGTCCACGAACAAGGGGCAGTCCCGGTACGCGTCCGTGTTGGTCTCGCCCAGCATGTACGCGTAGTAGAGCCGCCAGTCGGTGGACACCTCCGCGGCCCGCAGGGGATCGATGTCCCCGTACTTGCGGACGTCACGCGACTCGATGAGCTTGGTGACCTCGGACTTGATCTGGTCGAACTGGTGGTCAAGCTTCCTCGACTCCGGGAACAGCGAGTAGGGCGACATGATCCTGAACCGGTTGCGGCCACCGCTGTTCTTCAGGAAATACCGGTTGAGCGCGTTGCGTACGCCCGGCTGATTGATGCTCAGTGAACCCTTCACGACTGGTCGTCACTCCTTTTGACTGCGATCACGGACGGGTGGGCCGGCTGACGGAGCGGCGCCGGCATCACACGGAACCAGGACGGCATGTTGCGTACAGGAAGCCGGGATGCACCTCGTCGATCTGGCACGCCCAGCCCAGACCGGCCAACCGCTGCGCCAACTCCGCGGGACTGCGGAACACCTTCACGATCCGGAAGCTGCGCCCGTCCTGAAGGCTCCGGCGGACTGCGACGTCCGGCTCACTCTCGTCCTTCTGTTCAAGGCGCCGTTCGTGGTGCGTCACATCGACGAACTCCACGACACCCTGCGGTCGCACGGCGCGACCGACCGCCGTCCAGAAGGCGTCGAACGTGTCGTCGGGCACGTGGGCGAGCCAATGCGCGAAGAAAACGGCATCCCAACGACGTTCGGGGGTCCAGTCGAAGAGGTCCTGCCGCATGTACTCGACGTTCGGGAGCCCGTGCCTGCGCGCCTCCTCGATCATCTCCGGCGAGCCGTCCAGGGCGGTGACCCGATCGGCGATTTCCGAGAGATGGCGGGTCCAGTAGCCGGTACCGCTCGCCAACTCCAGTACGTCTCCCTTGATGTTGCCGGCCCGCAGGCGCGTCAGCACGGGAGGCAACGCCGGGTCCATGTACGGCACAAATGTGGCGTCGTACTCTTTCGCGCGGGCCCGGTAATAGCTGAGTTGACTGTTGATGAGGGATTCATGGGCCATCATGCGTTTTCTTCCTCCTGGGGTCATTTCGAAGGGCCGATCATGGCCACGAGCTTCTGCGGAGAGAGGAGCATCTTTTCCTTGAAGGTCTCGTTGAGCCGTCCGCATTCGATCGAGTCGGCGCGAGTCGCCCACATGAGCCGGACGATCTCCCACCACAGGGCGTAGTACGGGCTGAAGGTGAGGTCGGAGCGGCCTCTCACATAGCCACCGGCCCATGCCTGCAAACGCCGGGACTCAAGGAAGCAGACGGCTACCGCGAGGGGTTCGCCGTTGTTCTCACGCACTTCCACCACCCGGACCGGCCCGTCGAGTTCACGCAGGAACGCCGCCAGCCGCTGTGGGTCGTAGTACTTGGGCGAGCCGGCCCTGGCCGCGCTGGCCGCGATGAGTTCGAGCAGCGGTACCAGGCCGGGATACCGGGCCCCGTGTACAAGGGTGTGGGCGCGCTCCGCATACCTTCGCAGTTGCCGCTGATAGTCGCGCCGTACCGACCTGCGCATGCCGGCCAGGTACGTGTCGCCGTCCGGCGCGTCGGAGCGGTGCAGTGTCCAGCGGGGCACCAGTTCCTTGCGCTGAAACCCCCGTCGCGCCAGCGACGGCAGCAGCGGGCTGTCGTCGCTCAGGTTGACGAACCCCCAGAGGGGGGCGCTCAGTTCGGCGGCGCGGTCGCCGAACGCGGCGCTCAGTGCGCCGAGCGCCGCTTCGTCTGCGGTGAGCAGCCGGGAATCCGGGGAGTGCCACATCGGGGAGAGCAGGGCCTGTTCGCCGTCTGCGAGCCCGAGGAGGCCGAGAGGGTCACCCTGAAGGTAGGTGGGGGCCGCGGCGACCAGTTCGCCGCCTCTGCGGACCTCCAGATACCTGGGTGCGCTGATCCGCTGCACCGGATGGTGCTCGTACGCGCTGAGGAAGGCCCGCGTGTGGAAGACCGGGGCATCCAGCCTCGCCACCAGGGTGTCCCAGTCCGAAGCCAGTGCGTCGGCCGTTTCTGTCCCCCCGGTCACCAGTGGCGTCGCCTCGGTGGTGCGCGGTGCGCCGGAGCCGGCGGTCAGCGGGGTGGCGGCCGGCGGGGAGTGGGAGGACGAATCAGGCGACGCAGACGTGGCCGCGGATCGCAGGGCCACGCCGATGGCCAGGGCGCACGCGTCGACGTCGTCGGGGTCGACCGGACCCATGTGGCCGATGCGCAGCACCTCGCCTTTCCACGGCCCACGTCCCGACGAGACCCACACATCGTGCTCGGCCGCCAGTACCTCCCGCACGCGTTCCGCGTCCGCGGGCGCCGGAAGTCGGACGGCGGTCACCGTCGGGGAGCTGTTCGCCTCGTCGGGAACGACCGTCAGCCCCTGGGCGCGCAGGGCTTCCCGGCACCGCAGCGCCGTACGGTCGTGGCGCTCCCACACGGTCTCAACGCCTTCTTTCTCGATCTCGGCAAGAGCCGTGTCCAGGGCATAGAGCACCGAGAGAGCAGGCGTGTACGTGGTGGTGCCCTGCCGGGCGTGCTCGGCGGCGCGGGCGAGGTTCAGATAGTAGGAGCCCTCGCCGGGCTCGGCGGCCCGGGCCAGCGCACGCTCGGACGCCGCGACCAGTGAGAGGCCGGGTGGGCAGGCCAGGGCCTTCTGCGTCACAGTGACGACGGCGTCGAGTCCGAGTGCGTCGAAGCCGATCTCGGTGGCGGCCACGCTACTGACGGCATCAACGAGGATCAGGCAGTCGCTCACAGCCCTGATGGCCCGCGCCCACTCACCCAGGGGCGCGATGACGCCGGTGGACGTCTCGTTGTGGGTGAGCAGGACGGCGTCGTACCCGAGGGCGAGGCGCTCGGTGATCCGCTCCGTGGGCACGATCTGGCCCCAAGGAGCGGCGAGCACGTCGATCAGCGCGCCGTGGTGTGCGGCGATGTCCGCGAAGCGCTCGCCGAAGTAGCCGAGTTGTACGGACAGCACGCGGTCCCCCGGCCGCAGCAGCGACGCGGCGACCGCCTCGAGGCCGCCGGTTCCGGAGCAGGTCAGGGGCAGGACTGTGCCCTCGGTGCCGAAAAGCATGCCGAGCCGGGGCGTGATGGCACCGATGAGCTCGCAGAATCCCGCGGAACGGTGGCTGACCATCCGGGTGCTCATGGCCGCGAGTGTGTGATGCGGTACCTCGACGGGGCCCGTCACCCTGTAGTTGCGCATGTGTGCCTGACTCCTTCTCTCGAATCGCCGCGAAGGACGGTTTCCAGCCCCGCACGCGCCTGGGACCGTTCGATGCGCACCGGTGTCCCGCTCATCCGGTCCGACGACATGCCCTCCCGCACGAGCAGGTCGAGCGACGTGTCGTATCGGACTGAGGTGTAGGGGCGGGGAGCCCGCCGGTCGAGCACGGTCCGCAGCACTGTGGCCAGGTCCGTACCGTCGGCGGTTCTGAAGAGGTCGTGCAACGTTCCGACCGCATCTTGCACCGCCTCAGGGCCGCGGGCGTCGACGACCTGCTCCGCCTTTGCCCCCTCCACCAACGGGGCCAGCCACAGCAAGTTGAGTGCGCAGGCCAGGCCGTGCGGGATGCCCAAACGCGCGGTGAGCGGATAGGACATCGCGTGCGCCGCCGTCGTCCGGGTGATGTCGATGGCTCGTCCCGCCAAAGTGGCCGCCCGGCTGAGCTGATCGCGCTCGGCCGGGTCCGGCAGGTCGTCGGCGTGCAGGAGTACGGGCACGAGCAGTCGAAGAGCTGCGGTGGCCTGCTCCCGCGACGACGCCGTGGAGCGGATCGACCATAGTGACTCAACGGCGTGGGCCAGCGTGTCGAGAGCACATGTCCAGGTCAGACCGGGTGGGCATGTCTCGGTCAGTGCCGGGTCCACGACGGCGAAGTCGGTACGCGCCGCGGGGGTGTCGAGGGAGACCTTGCGGTGTCCCCGGTAGAGCGTCGCGAACTGCGTCACTTCGCTACCGGTGCCCGCCGTGGTGGGGACGAGCAGCAGCTGCCGCCCGTCCGCCGTGGCCGGCCGACGCCCGGCGATGATCTCCTCGGCCTCAGCGACGTCGCCGGGCAGTACGCGCCCGGCCTTGGCGACATCGAGCGCGGAGCCCCCGCCGAGGCCCACCACCAGGTCGGCGCCGGACGCCTGACACAGCATGGCCGCTTCGACCGCCTGTGCGAGGGTGGGATTGGGCTGGAATGAGGTGAAGGTGACGACGTCGACTGCCGGCCACGCCGCGACCGGTACCCGGCGCAGCGCTCCTTCGCTCGCGACCACGAGCACACGGCGGCCCGCGCACAGGCGAGGGACCTCAGCGAAGCTCCCCCTGCCCTCCAGCAGTACGGTGATGTGCCCACTTCCGGTACCGAGCTCTGTCCTGCGGTTCACGGCGTGTCCTGGGTGGTCCCGGTGCCGACCGCGCCACCGGCTGCGGCAGCCACGCGGAAACGGTCAGCGATCTCCACCGGACCGGTCGACGCGGTTGCCCTGGGGTGGACTTCGTCCGGCGTGGGAACGACGGTGAGCACGAGGAGCACCGGGCCTTCTGCGGTCAGTGCCGTGTGCATGCTCCCGTCAAGCTCTCGGGGTGAGTCGCAGGTGAGTACGGTTCGGTAACCGAGCCCTGTGCCGAGGGCCGCCCAGTCGAGTCGGCGGGAGGTGGTGGGCTGGCAGCCGGTGGACTCGTAACAGCCGTTGTCGACGACGACATGGGTGAGGTTGCGGGCATCGGACGCGCCGAGGGTTGAGCCGGTTCCCAGGTGCATGAGGAAAGCGCCGTCGCCGTCCAGCACGACCGTACGCCGGTCCGGCCGGGCGGTGGCGAGGCCGACGCCGACGGCCGAGGCGTGCCCCATCGAGCCCTGCATGTAGAAGGTGTCCGGCCGGTCCCGTTCGTGGTGGGCCTGTCGGGACAGATAGCCGGTGGTGGTGACCAGCAGCTCGTCCGTCAGCTTCGCCATGAGGCAGGAGACGACGTCCGGGCGGGTGAGCCGGCCGTCGGTGGACTCAGCGACGGAGTAGGCGCCGGTGACCTTTCCGATGGCGCCCCGAGGAACCAGCAGGAAGAAGGGACGGCCCTGTGCCCGTGCCTCCGCGGCCTGGGCCAGTGCCTCCTCCAGCTTCCCCTCCCACAGCATTGTGTGGGGCACATCAAGGCTCTCCAGCATGCCGATGGTGGAGTTGCCCATCGTGGCGTGCTGCGGCTCGTCCTCACCCGGATCGGGCCACCCACGCATGGTCATGATGACGAGCAACGGCACCCGGTACGGCAGCAGCAGGGACGCCAGCGGGTTGATGAGATTGCCGAATCCGGAGTTCTGGCAGAGCACGGCCGATGTCCGGCCCGCCAGTTCCCACCCTGCGGCGATGGCGAGAGCCGCGCCTTCCGACACAGCCGGCGTCAGATCCCCGGCGTCGTCGAACAGTGCCCAGGGGCCGGCGAGATGCCCGCACGGCACTCCCGCCACACTGCGCACCCCGTAGGCACGCAGGGCGGCGACGAACTCCTCTGCGGTGACCTGGGGGCTCATCGATCGGTTTCCAGCCACTGGTCCATGCCGGACAGCGCGAAGATGTCCTTGACGGTGGCGATACGCGGCTCCAAGTCCGCGGTGGAGCCCTTCGCGAGGACGTCGGCCCAGGTGTCGCGGATGGCCGTGATGGCGGCGCGCATACCGTGGTTCGCGTAGATCACCATCGCGATCCCCGCCTCGCGCGCCTGCGTGGCGGAAAAGTCGGCGTAGGTGGTCGGAACGATCACGACCGGCGCCCGGTGGTCCCACTCCCGCATGAAAGAGACGATCTCCGTGGAGTCCACCGCCTTCGAGTGGACGAGTACGGCGTCCGCGCCGGCATCGACGTAGAGGTGGCAGCGGCTCAGCGCCTCCTCCAGCCCGAGGCCGCAGATGAACGCTTCGGTGCGGGCGATCAGTACGGTGTCCGCCGACAGCTGGGCCCTCTTGGCGGCTTGGAGCTTACGGCCGAACTCATCGGCCGCCAGAAGCTTCTGGCCGGCGTTCACAAAGCTGTTGCGCTTGGGGAAGATCTTGTCCTCGATGCAGATGCCGGCGATGCCCGCCTCTTCGTAACGCATCATCGTGTAAGCGGCGTTGAGGACACCGCCGAATCCGGTGTCGCAGTCGGCGATCACCGGGAGCGACACCGAACGCTGTATCGCCACGGCTCCGGCAAGGTATTCGGCCATGCCGAGCAGGCTGACGTCCGGCAGGCCGTTCGCCGCCGAGATCTCCAGCCCGGACGCCCAAACGGCGTCGAATCCGGCCTCCTCCGCGAGCCGGGCCGACAGGCCGTCGTGCGCGCCGGCAGTTCTGACCAGCCGGGCATCGGCGAACGCCTCCCGGAGCGCGGCGGCGCGCGGGGAGGACACAGTGGACTTCGTGCGGGTGGTCGACGATTCGGATGAGGTGATGGTCACGCTTCTCCTACGGTGTGAGTGACAGCTCGGCCGCCGCGGACAGACACGAGGTCAGGCGACGGGCGGCCGTGCGCAGGACGTCATGGGGTTCCGCGACACAGAGCCGCAGATGGCCGGGCATGCCGAACGTCGAGCCGGCGCGGAGTCCGACTCCGGCCTCGCGCCGCAACGCGCGGCACAGTTGCTGGTCGTCGTCGGCACCGAGCAGTCGGCGCGCCAGCGCTTGCGACGCGTCGAGACAGAGATAGATCCCACCGGCAGCCGGCAGTGGTTTCAGGTAGGGGACCGCGGACATGGCCTCCAGCGCCACGGCCCGCTGAGCGGCCAGTTCCGCGGCACGCCGGGCGACGCCGTCTCCGGTCGCCGTGCCCGTGCCGACGGCGTCGTTCTCGTGCCGCAGCACCGCGGCGGCGGCGGCCTGGGCCGGGCCGGAGACGGGCCCGGTGGTGTGCTCGACGATCTCCCGTACCTCCGCGGTCAGCCGAGGGTCCGCCCATACCCAGCCGACACGCAGACCGGCGAGGGCGTACACCTTGGAAGCCCCGCCGATGACGACTTCGTGCGGCCCGGCCTGGACACGGTTGTCGACGTCCGGGCCGTAGGCCCAGTAGATGTCGTCGATGATCAGGCGTATGTCCCGGTCGGCCGCCCACCCGCGCAGCGAGCGCATGCGTTCTTCGTCGTAGCAGGCCCCCGAGGGATTGACCGGGCTGTTGACGAGTACGGCCCGGGTACGGCGCGTACGGGCGGCGTCCAGGCGCTCCGGGTCGACGAGCAGCCCGTGTTCCGGGTCGCCCGGCACGGCGACCGCTGTGGCGCCGGCAAGCTGGACGACGGTCGGGTAGTGGCTCCAGTACGGGGCCGGAACGAGGATCTCGCCATCGCGCGCCACGGCGGCGATGGCCGCGAACAAGCCGTGCCGGCCGCCTGCGGTGATCGTGATGTGCTCGGCGTCGACGGCCGTGCCGGTGCGGAGGCTGTAGTGGTGCGCCACGGCCGAGCGCAGTTCCGTCGAACCGGTGCCGGGCGCGTACGCGGCGGCGCGTGGGGAGTCCAGCATTCGGCGGACAGCGGCGCGTGCGATCTCGGGTAAGGGCTCCAGGATTTGTCCGGACGACAGGTCTATGGGATCGGCCGCCGGGGCTTTCTCGTGGAGGAATGAGGCGGAAGTCGCGCTGCCGGGGTCGTCGTTCACAGCTGGCCCTCCCTGGCGGTGAGCGGCCTGATACCGGCGAGTTCCGCGATCTTGCCCAGATCCTCGACGACGGGCCGGAGCAGCGGTATGCCGTTGGCCGAGCGTTCCTCGGCGCAGCGATGGCGGCGATCGCCGGGAAGCCGGACAGGAGTTTGTTCGTCGACGGGGCTACCCGCGCGGATCTCATCCGCCATCGCCGTGATGTCGCGCGTGATGCGTCCGATGTCGCCCAACGCAGCGAGGTCCAGACACAGCACGAAGTGTCCGAGGTCCGCGCCCTGCGGTCCGTAGGTGTGACGGCTCCAGCTCGCGCCGGTGAGGGGGCCGCAGAGCAGTTCGGCCAGCAGGCCGATCCCGGAGCCCTTGTGGCCGCCGTGCTCCTCGCCGAGGCCGCCGACAGGCAGCAGCGCGTAGCCCTCTCTGGCTCGCAGTCCGGCGACGACCAGGGGAATGTCGGTGGAGGTGGCACCATCCGGTCCAACTGCCCAACCCGGGAGCATGGGCCTGCCCTCCCGGTGCAGCCGCTCCAGCTTGCCGCGCGGGACGATGCTGGTCGCCGCGTCGTAGCAGAGCGGCTCGCCGTCTGTGGGTACGGCGTAGCTGACGGGGTCCGTGCCGAACATGGGCTCGGCAGCGCCGGTGGGGGCAACTTGAGGGGTGGCGTTGGTGGTCACCAGAGCCAGCGTTCCGGCTCTGGCGGCACGTTCGGTGTACCAGCCTGCGATGCCGATGTGGTTCGACCGGCGTACCGCCACCGCCGCGATGCCGTGTTCCTTGGCGCGTTCGACGGCCAGGTCGACGGCGAGGCACAGGGCGGGCTGCCCCAACCCGTTCTCCGCGTCGACGACGCTGACGCCCCCGGCCTCACGGACCACGCGCGGCCGCGCACCTTTGTTGATCGTGCCCGCGCGCAAGCCCTCGACGTACCGGCGGAGCCGGGCGACTCCGTGGCTGTCGACACCGGCGAGGTCCGCGGCCAGTAGGACCTCGGCCGTCAATTCCGCGTCGGCCTCGGCGGCGCCGACCGACACGAGCGCTTCGACGACGAATTCGGTCAGGGATTTCCTGCCGACCACGAAAGCCCGGTCGGTGCGATCACTGTGGTACATGTCCCTCCAGCTCCATGCCTTCTTCGAGCCGGCCGTGTCATCGGCGGCTTGTCGCACTGTTTGTCGAGCTTTGGGCTTACGTCTCCGCGACCGCCCGGGCCGCGCATGCCTCCGCGGCGGCCCGCGCCAGGCCCCGCCGGAGTGCGGGTCCTGTCAGGGGGGCGCCGGGGCGCGGGTTGTCGATGAGGTGAGTGGTGACCAGCGGATGGTCGGCGGGCTCGTCGGCACGCATGGCGACCATGGCCGTGGGCAGTCCGCGTTCGCGGCGCAGCCGGGCGATACTGCCCGGCAGTTTGCCCTGCCAGGTTCCCTCGTCAATGGCCCCTTCTGCGGTCAGGACCAGGTCAGCTTGGCCGATGGTGTCGTCCGGGTCGGTGATGTCCAGCAGTGCTTCCGCACCGCTGCGGGCGGTGGTGTCCGTCACCGCGGAGAGCCCGAAGCCGATGCCGCCGCCGGCCCCGAACCAGGGGGTGTGGAATCGCTCTGTCGCTCCGCGGTCGCCGGCGTCCGTGAGCAGGCCGGTGAGGTGATGCAGGGCTCGGACGGCTGCCGGACGGTTCTGGGCGGTGATGCCTTTCTGGGCTCCGAACGTGTCCAGGTTGTCCGACAGGGGTGTGCGTACGTCCGCGAGCAGGCGCACGGTCACCCCGGACAGCAGCGAGCGGGCGGGGGTCAGGTCGACGCGCACCGCCCCGGTGACGCGCCCCGGGCTGGGATCCGTCTCGCGACCTCCGCGGTCCAGGAAGCGGGCTCCGAGCGCGGCCAGCGCGCCGGCGCCGCCATCCGTGACGGCTGTTCCGCCAAGAGCCACGAGGACGGTGGTGGCACCTGTTGCGACGGCCGCGGCGATGGCGTGGCCGACCGAGGCCGAACTAGCCTCCAGCACCCGTAGTTCGTGGGGGCGCAGTGCCCCCAGACCGCAGAGCCCGGCGCTCTCGACCACGGCGGTGTGCCGGTCGAGCGCGAGCCATCGGGCCTTCGCCGGCCGACCGAGAACGTCGATGACGTCCAGCGGGTGGAGGCGGCCGCCGCGGGTCGCGTGCAGGACGTCGAGCGTGCCGTCGCCGCCGTCCGAGAGCGGCCGGGCCAGCACGCTCGCGGCGGGCCGGGCCCGTCGGACGCCTGCGACGAGCGCGGCGGCCACTTCAGTGGCCGAGGCGTGTCCGCGCATGCAGTTGGGAGCCACCACGATGTCCGCGGCGGCCGCCTGGCCGGCGTTCACGACGCTTCGATGGTGCGACGTATCCATGTGCGCAGGAGCAACCGGGTGTGGTCGGGCTCGTCCCGGAACTCCGTGCGCCCATGCAGCAATGCCAGGTTGTCGAACAGGGCGAGTTCGCCTTCGCGCAGTTTTCCGGTCAGCAATGCGCTGCTCGAACCGATCAACGCGTCAAGAGCGTCAAGGGCTGTCCGCTGCCGGACGGTGAGGGGAGGCACGTCCGGGTGATCGTGGCCCTGGTCGATATAGCTGCGCAGGTAGGTGATGGCGGGCCGTCCACGCTGGGTGAACAGCACGGGTTTGGTTGTCGTGGGGGCCTCGCCCGGCTGTTGGTCGCCGCGCCGGTCAAAATGGAAGGGTTCCCGCAGGGTCCGCACAACGCCCGGCTCGAGTGCGCGTTCCACGTCCCGTACGTGCAAGCACTGGAGAGCCCCGCCCCACTCGGACTGGCGTACGCAGAAGAGCGTGAACACATCGGGCGCGGGCAGCGCCGCCTCGGCGCCATCGGTGTGCAGGTCACCACCGAGCCGGGAGTCGGAGTACCGGGTACGCCCCCGCTGGCTGATGCTCATGCCCCGGTCCTTCACCTCGCGGACGAGGGTGCCTTCCCGGTTCTGCGGCAGCGGCGCGCCGATCAGGCTGGTCGCGCGGGAGACGGCCCGCTCACCGCTGTCGCGATCGGCGGGTAGCCCGGCGAGGACCAGCACTCCGGCGCCGTCGTCCAGATATGTGCGTACGTACTTTCCCAACTCGGCCCGCGCCGCGGCTTCGTCGGCCATGCTTTCGTCCGCGTCGGTCAAGTAGTCCCGAAGGTTCCCCTCCACCGGCACACGCAGGGGATCGAACCCGTCCCCCTGTGCCCGCCCTTGACCGACCCGATCCCCGTTGTTCGTCACCGACGCCGCCCCCTGCCTGCCACACAGCGTATTGCCGTGACCCGCTCGACCCGCGGGTTGTAGAGGAGTTGTCTGCGTCGACGATTCGGTTGACCTGAGTTCTCCTCAGATATCCGCCATGTTTGTGTCATCCGAACGTGCTGTTCGCGCATCGTCCACGTTGTACGACGCACGTGCGGGGGACTCCTGGGAGCCGACTCCTCGTCTCGTCACGGCCGGGTCATGTCTGCGCGGCAATCCGTTCGGCCAGCAGGGCGAGCGGCTTGTCGGGAGCTGTCATGAAGAAGAAGTGGCCGCCCTCGAACACCTCCAGGGAGAACTCTCCCGTGGTGTACTCCTCCCATCGCGCCACCTCCGCCACACTCACTTGAGGGTCGTTGTCCCCGGTGAGTGCGACGACAGGGCACGTGAGAGCCGGTCCCGGACGATAGCGGTAGGTCTCGGCCGCCTTGTAGTCACTGCGGATGGCGGGAAGCACCATGCTGCGGATGTCGGGGTCTGCCAGCACATCGGCGTCAGTGCCGTTCAACTTCCTGACGTGTGCGATCAGTTGGGCTTCCGTTGACGTGTGCACCGACTCAGGGACGAGTTGCCCGGGGGGACGCCGCCCGGAAACGATGAGTGCCGACGGCGCGGTGCCCGCGGCCTCCAGACGGCGAGCGACCTCGAAGGCGAGGGTCGCCCCCATACTGTGGCCGAGGAGTAGGGTCGGCACGTCGAGCCGACCACACAGTGCCGTCGTGATGGCGTCGGCCAGTTCGTCGAGGTCCTCGATGCAGGGCTCAGTCCTGCGATCCTGACGGCCCGGGTACTGGAGCACCAACACCTCGGCGGGGTCGGAGAGTGCTCTCGACACCGGGTGGTAGTACGACGCCGAGCCACCGGCGTGCGGGAAGCACACCACGCGGATGTGGGCGCCCGGCAGCGGGTGGAAGCACCTGATCCACGTGTCCGTCGGTCCGTGGTTTCCTGCCATGACGTTGCCATGTCCTTTCGGGCATCAAACCGGACCGGATGGTTCGGCGAGGGGCCAGTGTTGTCCCCCAACGGGGGTTGGCGATAAAACACGCACGCTGCCGAGCAGGGACTGTAGATTCCTCCCTTGGGTTGCTCATTGAGGGAGCAACTCCTCATGTCGCGGTGTGTGTTGGGGGTATGGCTGTGTTGACGTTGGGTAAAGTCCTGCGGTTCGACGAAGTCAAGGGGTATGGGTTCATCGCGCCCAAGGAGGGTGGCGACGACGTGTTCATGCACGCGAATGACCTCCTTGACGAGAAGTTCCTGTATCAGGAGGGCAGCGAAGTAGAGTTCTTCTTGCAAATGGGTGAAAAAGGACCCAAAGCATCGGAGATCCGTCTCGTCTATCAACCCTCTTCCCATCGGGTCACTCGGGGTGCGGAGGTCGACAGCGCGCCGACGGAGCGGCAGCCGGTGTTCTTGAGCGACACGGACGACGACGCCCTTGAAGCGGGTCCGCAGGACGCCGCTCGCTTCCGTGCCGACCTCACAGAAGCCCTGCTCGAACGAGCCGATACTCTCACTGCGGCACAGGTCAGAGAGGTCCGCGGCATTGTCGTCGAGCTGGCGAAATCACGACGGTGGATCGCCTCGTGACTGGGTGATGTCATCCTTTGACGCCGCCGACCATGTCAGGGTGATGCGGTGGGCCAGGCGTGGATGGACAGCCGGCTCGCCGTACTTGTCGCATCCTTCCTGCCTGGCCCGTTTCTTGGCTGGGCGGCACAGGTCAAATACCTGGCTCACGAAAGCGGTTGATGGCGGCGACGTGCTGGGCGCGCTTCTCGTGGTCCCGCACACCCAGGCCCTCCTCGGGCGCCAGGCACAGCACGCCGACCTTGCCCTGGTGGAGGTTGCGGTGCACGTCGTAGGCGGCCTGCCCGGTCTCCTCCAGGGAGTAGACCTTCGACAGGGTGGGGTGGATCTTGCCCTTCACGATGAGCCGGTTGGCCTCCCAGGCCTCGCGGTAGTTGGCGAAGTGCGAGCCGATGATCCGCTTCAGCGACATCCACAGGTAGCGGTTGTCGTATTCGTGCATGTAGCCCGAGGTCGAGGCGCAGGTGACGATCGTGCCGCCCTTGCGGGTGACGTACACGGAGGCGCCGAAGGTCTCGCGGCCCGGGTGCTCGAAGACGATGTCGACGTCCTCGCCGCCGGTGAGTTCGCGGATGCGCTTGCCGAAGCGCTTCCACTCGCGCGGGTCTTGGTGGTGCTCGTCCTTCCAGAACCTGTAGCCCTCGGCGTTGCGGTCGATGATCGCCTCGGCGCCCATCGCCCGGCAGATGTCGGCCTTCTGGTCGCTGGAGACGACGCAGA